>JBBQAU010000019.1:0-19195 GCA_038316685.1 Sphingomonadales bacterium | reverse complement strand
CGTCTAACCTATAAGAATGAGCGATTTTTCTTATCTGACCGACCAAATTCTGTTGGCCATGCCCAATATGGGCGATCCTCGATTCGATCATGCAGCGATTGCGAAGTGCGCGCATGATGCGGACGGGGCGAAGGGCAACTGCATCGGTGCCGAACACAAAAACATTCGTTTTCATAAATTGCTGAGCCAATTTGGGATCGATCCAGGGCTCTCAGAAAATGTCGGCGTTTATATTGGAGGCCCGGTTGAGCCCGGACGCGGGTTCGTCCTGCATTCCAACGATTGGAGCGGGCAGGATAGTATCAAGGTGGCTGACCGTTGGACCTTAACCAGCACCATCGATATCTTGCGGGCGATTGCGGAGGGCCGCGGTCCCACAGACTGGATCGTTGCGCTTGGTTATGCCGGTTGGGGGGGTGGCCAATTGGAAGATGAGCTGGCCAATCATGCATGGCTGACGGTGGCCGCTGATCTCTCTATTATTTTCAACCAATCAACCGTCTCGCCGTGGATACGATGCCTCAGACGCGCTGGCATCGACCCGCGCTTCCTCGCGAGCGGGGGAGGCAGCGCCTAAAGCCACAACACATAAGGATATCTTTATATTTGATTTCGACCTGATCCGTCGCTAATGGCGCTTCCAGAGGCCGTGCGTCGCACAGCCCACTGATTCAATCCCAGGAGATACCTAGTGGCTACCGTCATCGAGCGCCCTGACTACGTCGTCGCAGATATTGACCTTGCCGATTTCGGTCGCAAGGAAATCAACATTGCGGAAACCGAAATGCCTGGTCTGATGGCGCTGCGTGAGGAGTTTGGCGCATCGAAGCCGTTGACCGGCGCGCGCATCACGGGATCGCTGCACATGACAATCCAGACCGCCGTGCTGATCGAGACGCTAACCGCGCTAGGCGCGAAGGTTCGCTGGGCGACATGCAACATCTATTCGACTCAGGACCATGCCGCCGCAGCAATCGCAGCCACGAACGTTCCTGTTTTTGCGATCAAGGGTGAGAGCCTGGCAGAATATTGGGATTATGTTGGCGACATCTTCAATTGGGGCGATGAAACCTGCAACATGATCCTCGACGATGGCGGCGATGCGACGATGTTCGCGCTGTGGGGTGCCAAGCTTGAAGCAGGTCACGTTTTCCCTGAGCCCGAGAACGAAGAAGAAGTTGAAATGCAGCGCGCGGTGAAGGAATTCATTGCCAAGCGTCCCGGCTATCTGACCGAGACGGTGCAGACCATCAAGGGCGTGTCAGAAGAGACCACGACTGGCGTTCACCGCCTGTATGCAATCGCCAAGAAGGGCGAACTTCCCTTCCCGGCAATCAACGTCAATGATAGCGTGACCAAGTCGAAATTTGACAATCTTTATGGCTGCAAGGAATCGCTGGTCGATGCGATCCGTCGCGGCACTGACGTGATGCTCGCTGGCAAGGTTGCCACCGTCGCTGGGTTTGGTGATGTCGGCAAGGGTTCAGCCCAGTCGCTTCGCAACGGCGGCGCGCGCGTCCTCGTGACCGAAATCGATCCGATTTGCGCATTGCAGGCCGCGATGGAGGGCTTTGAAGTCGTCACGATGGAAGAAGCCGTCACGCGTTCGGACATTTTCGTCACCGCAACCGGCAATGCCGATGTCATCACCGCTGATCACATGGCAGCGATGAAAAACATGGCGATCGTCTGCAACATTGGCCATTTCGACAGCGAAATCCAGATTGCGGCGCTCTCCAACTACAAGTGGACCGAAGTGAAGCCGCAGGTTGACTTGGTTGAGTTTCCTGACGGCAAGCAGATCATCATCCTGTCGAAGGGCCGTCTCGTAAACCTCGGCAATGCGACCGGTCACCCTTCGTTTGTGATGTCGGCAAGCTTCACCAACCAGACGCTGGCGCAGATCGAGCTCTTCACCAACCCCGGCCAGTACAAGAACGACGTGTATGTTCTTCCAAAGCATCTCGATGAGAAGGTGGCGGCGTTGCATTTGGAAAAGCTGGGCGTGAAGCTCACCAAGCTTTCCAACAAGCAGGCTGGCTATATCGGCGTTCCGGTCGAGGGTCCGTTCAAGCCAGATCACTACCGCTACTGAGCATCAGCTTTTGATGACGCGAAAGAGGTTGCATCCCGTTCGGGGTGCGGCCTCTTTCTCGTTGCACGCCCAAGGATGATCAGGCGGCTTCCACTCACGCCAGTCGCGCATTAAAGCCCGGAGCATGACGAGAATGGCGCTTGTACCCGGATGGGTGGGATGAACGAGATATCGACGCTACCGGCAGTCCTGGTTGGCGCAACGCTCGCGCTGTTGATCGGCCTTGCTGCTTTCATACTTTATCAGGCGCTGCGCATGCGGGGCGAGGCTGGGCAGGTGTTGGCGACCAATGCCCATTTGGAAGCATTGCTCGCATCCGCACCTGCGCTTTGCGCGCTGGTGCGGGTTGATCTGCGGATCGAGATGCCGGACCGGCTCGGCGATTGGCTCGGTTTGCCCACTTTACCACGGTTTCTCGTTGATCTGAACGCTGGAAACACAGGATTGAGCGCGGAAGACCTTGCCGCGCTCAGCGCAGATATCGGCGACGCGGAGAAATCGGGGCGGTCGTTTAGCCGGACTTTGCGGGTGCAGGGCTCTGGACGAGCATTGATCTTCCAGGGTCAGCGGGTGAGCCGAGGCATGCGGGCATCAAGCGGCGTCTTGTTATGGGTGTTCGACGGGACTGAGGCAGAAGCGGAGATTACCCGGCTGCGGGCTGACCGGAATCGTGTGACAATAGCCTACGCGGCGCTGACTGGAATGATCGAGGCAGCGCCGCTGCCGATGTGGTATCGCGGCGCCGATCTTCGACTCGCAATGGTCAACTCGGCTTATGTGAGCGCAGTCGAGGGCAATGATGCCGACGACGTTGTTGAGCGCGGTCTGGAACTGATCGAAGGCGAGGGCACGGGCGGCCCGCTGGCCGGAGCGGTCGCAGCGCGCGATTTGGGCAAGCCGCAGTCGCAGGCATTGCCAGCAACCATCCTGGGGGCGCGGCGGATGCTGCGAGTATTTGACGTTCCTATGCCAAGTGGTGGCATCGCCGGTTTTGCCATCGACGTTGATGAATTGGACCAGGCACGCTCGGGCATCAAACGATTTGCCGAAGCCCAAAGGGCGATGCTCGACCGGCTGTCGGCCGGGGTCGTGCAGTTTTCTGCGGATCGCACACTTGCTTTTTGCAACCAGCCCTTTCGGCGCATTTTTGCAATGCGGAGTGAATGGCTTTCCGATCGGCCTGAATTTGATCGCGTGGTGGAGCGGATGCGCGAAGCAAACCGCCTGCCCGAAGTCCGCGATTTTCCGGGATGGAAAGCGGAACGGCGTGATTGGTTTCTCTCCGCCGATGCTGAGATAGAGGAGCAATGGCACTTGCCGGGTGGCGTCCACTTGCGCGTTGTTGCCCAGCCCCTGCCGGACGGCGGCTTGCTGATCGTTTTTGAAGATCAGACCGAACAGCTTCAGTTGGCCAGCGCGCGCGATACTTTGCTGCGGGTGCGGACTGCGACCTTTGACAATTTGTTTGAGGCGCTTGGTGTCTTCGCGGCGGATGGTCGGTTGCAGCTTTGGAATAATCGCTTCCGAACCACATGGGGATTTGAAGAGGAGTTTCTTGCGGAGCATCCGCGCGTTGATCGATTGGTCCAGGCGAGTGAATCGCGGCTCAGCGACCCAGCGCGCGCGGCATTGATCGGTGAATTGGTGCGCTCGGCAACCGTCGAGCGTCTGCAGCGCGGCGGTCGGGTTGCCTTTGCTGATGGTCGTCATTTTGAGCTGGCAGCCGTGCCCTTGCCCGACGGCAATGCGTTGTTCACGATGCTTGATATCACCGACAGCCGAAAGATTGAGCGCGCGTTACGCGACCGTAATGAGGCGTTGGAGGCAGCAGACCGCGTCAAGACCGCCTTTGTCGCTCATATGAGCTATGAATTGCGCACACCGCTGACCTCGATCAGTGGCTTTGCCGAGATGCTGAAGGGCGGTTATGCCGGTGCCTTGCCTGCGACCGCGACTGAGTATGTGGCGGCGATCCTGAATGCTGCTGATCGGCTCGGCGGCCTCGTTGATGATGTGCTCGATCTAACCCAGAACGAAGCGGGCGACGCGGTGCCCGTCCGCAGCGAGGTCGATCTTGGCAATGTTGCAGGCGAGGCCGCAGGCCGAATTGCCGCGCTTGTCGCCAATCGTAAACTTGATTTTGCGGTCGAGATTGCCGAGTCTGCCGGAGTTGTGACCGGTGATCCCAAGCGGCTGGGGCAAGTCATTGAAAATCTGTTGCGTCACGCCATTTCAGGCACCCCGGAGGGTGGCCGGGTATTGCTGCACCTTGATGGCACACCAGGCGAGGCCCGGATCATTGTGTCCGATAATGGCAGGGGATTGAGTAAGCGCGCCATTGGCCGCGCGTTTGATCGGTTCGCTGAGCCCGGGATAACGCGCAGCGGCGAACGCGCGCTGGGGCTGGATCTTCCGCTCGCCAAGCAGTTTGTCGAGGCGCATGGTGGATCCATCACGTTGATCTCGGAATCCGGACAAGGAAGCTTATTGACCGTGATCATTCCCCGCAACGGCATCCGCCCCGTCCTTAATCCGTGAGCGTGGCGAACTGTCTGCTGAGAGATGCCCATGCGACCGAGCGTTTTGGCATGCGATTGGCGGTCATCGCGCAGCCCGGTGATGTCATTGCGCTTTCTGGCCCACTCGGTGCGGGCAAGACATGCATGGCGCGCGGTCTGCTCGCGGCGCTCGGATTGACGGGCGACGCGCCGAGCCCGAGCTTTGCGATTGTTCAACCCTATGATCCGCCCGAGACAAGCTTTCCGATTTTACACGTTGACTTGTATCGGGTCGAGCATGGCAATGAACTTGCAGAACTTGGCCTTGATGAAGCGCAGTCCGCATCGCTCCTGATTGTCGAATGGCCAGAGCGCGCTGGACGGGATTATTGGCCTCAGGCCTTGTGGTTGACGATTGAGATATTGGCGGACGGCGCGCGCCGCTTGACAGCCCAGGTGCCAGCGTCTTGGGAAGCGCGATGGCCCAGGATTTAACGCCCCCCGCCGCTGCATACGACTTCTTGCAGACGCATGGATGGGGAGGTGCAAGTATCGAACCGATTGCAGGCGACGCCTCTTTTCGGCGCTATTTCAAGGTCCAGGCGGGCGAGCGTTGTGGCATTTTGATGGATGCACCGCCGCCGCATGAGGACGCGACGCCGTTCGTTTATGTTGCTCGCTGGCTGTTAGAACGTGGTTTTGCAGCCCCTGCGATTCATGCCGTTGATCTCACAAGGGGCTTGGTGTTGATGGAACATCTAGGCGATGATCGGATGCGAGAGGCGGTTGATGCTGACCCGTCGCGCGCGCCCGGACTTTATGCTGGTGCCGTTGATGTATTAACGACGCTCCATCGCAAAAGTCATGGCCCGTTTGCGGCCTATGATAAGGCCGTGCTCCACCGCGAGGTGGATTTGTTGACCGAATGGTATTGCCCCGCCGTCGGTCTCGAAGTGGATCAAGCAGCCTATCACGCCGCATGGTCTGCCGTATTCGACCTTGCGATCCCCGCCAGACCGGTCACCGTGCTGCGTGATTATCATTCAGAAAACCTGATGATTTTAAGCAACGGTCGCGTCGGACTGCTCGACTTTCAGGATGCTCTGGTTGGACATCCGGCGTATGATCTGGTGTCGCTGTTACAGGACGCCCGCCGGGATGTGGAGCCGGAGATCGAACGGACAATGCTGGCACGGTATCGCGACGCGACGGGGGCCAATGCCGCGTTTGATGATGCTTATCATGTGCTTGGCGCGCAACGAAATGCCAAGATTATTGGTATTTTCGCGCGGCTTTGGAAACGCGACGGAAAGCTGCGTTATCCTGCACTGTGCCCAAGGGTGTGGCGTTATCTTGAGCGCGATCTGGCGAACCCCGCATTGCTGCCTGTTGCTGCCTGGTTCGATGCCAATATACCGGGTGACCGACGTGGTGATCCCCTGCTGCTATCGGCCCGATGAGCGTCAAACGGACCCTCGCCATTCGGCCGCAGCCTGACGCGGTCGTGCCGGAAACGGCGATGGTCATGGCGGCGGGACTCGGCAAGCGGATGCGACCTTTGACCGCGACACGGCCCAAGCCGCTAGTAGAGGTCGCGGGGAAAGCGTTGCTCGATCATGTCTTTGATAGGCTGCGTGCCGCGGGGGTAAAGCGCGTCGTCGTCAACGTCCATTATCTGGCCGACGCGCTTGAGGCGCATCTGCGCAACCGGGTGGAAGGCGTTGAGGTTATCGTATCGAATGAACGTGCCCGGCTGATGGAGACTGGCGGCGGTCTTGCAAAGGCCAAGCCGCTGTTGGGAGACCGGCCTTTCCTAGCAGTCAACAGCGATAATCTATGGGTTGACGGTCCGATTAATTCTATCAACGCGCTGGCTGCACGTTGGGACGACGCCAGCATGGATGCGTTGCTGCTCATGGTGCCGCTTGCCCGAGCGCATTGCCACAGCGGGCAGGGGGATTTTCACATCGATCCCAGAGGCAAGATCACGGGGCGACGCAAACCCGGCCGACCCGCACCGTTTGTGTGGACCGGGGTGCAAATCCTGTCGCCGCGCCTGATCAACGATTGGCCAGAAGGGCCTTTTTCGACGAGCCTGTTCTGGGACCGCGCCATTGCTGCGGGACGCGCCTATGGCCTGGTGCATCAGGGCCTGTGGTTCGACGTTGGCACACCTGCGGCAATCGCGCGCACCGAGGCGATGCTGGCGGATGGCTGATCGAGCGACCCCGCGGCTTTTTACGATACCCGCCCACCGGGCCTTTGCCGATGCGCTTGCTGTCGGGCTGATCCGTCGCTTTGGTCGTGATCCGCTGGAGCTGGCGCGCGGTCTGGTTCTGCTTCCCAATAATCGCGCCAAGCGCACCGTGACCGAGGCTTTTGTCCGCGCGAGCGGTGGGGGCTTGTTGCTGCCGCGGATGGTGGCAATCGGCGATATGGATCAGGCTGAAGCGCCGGGGCTCGCGCTTGATGCAGCGGATGCAGGCGACCCAGTGCCACCAGCGATCACCGCAATGGCGCGCCGGATGATCCTTGCCCGCTTGGTCGCCGAAGAAAAGCAAGCAATTGGTATGGCGATTGACGCGGCCGAAGCCTTGCGGATGGCGGGCGAGCTCGCCCACGCGCTTGATCAGTTGCTGGTCGAGGAAGTGCCACCCGGCCGTTTGCGCGAAATTACATTGAGCGAAGCCTTGTCGGTCCATTGGCAGCGCTCGTTGCAGATGTTCGGCATTGTGCTTGATCGCTGGCCTGACGAGTTAAAACAGCTTGGGATGATTGACCTTGCCGAGCGGCGACGACGCTTGCTTGATCGACTGGGTCAACACTGGCTTGAGGATCCACCGCCGGGGTTTGTATGTGCCGCCGGCATCACCACATCTGCACCTGCGATTGCCCGGTTGATTAGGGTGGTGGCTGGACTTGATCGGGGTCTTATCATTTTCCCCGATCTCGCTATCGATATGGACGAAGCGGAATGGCAGGCGCTTGGTGCGCATACCGCCGATCCGGTGACAGGTTACCGGAAGCGATCAATCGAGACTCATCCGCAATTTCAGCTTAAATTATTGCTTGATCGGATGGGTTTTAACCGCAGCGAGGTTTCAGTCTGGCGGGACAGCGGCGGTCATGACGCGACCGCGCAGCGTGGCCGGGCGATTGCCAATGCGCTTGTCCCGGCTGAGTTTACCGCGAAATGGACGACACTGCCGAGCGAAGCGCGACGACTGAGCGGTGTTGCGCTTGCCGAACTGCCGACGTCTGCTGATGAAGCGCAGGCGATTGCGCTCAAGCTGCGCGAGGTGCTTGAAACACCCGGGAAGACGGCGGCACTGGTGACGCCCGACCGCTTGCTTGCCCGAAGGGTCGCTGCACATTGCATCCGTTGGCAGATTGATGTTGATGACAGCGCCGGTCGACCTTTGTCCATCCTGCCATCGGGGACGTTTCTGACGGCACTGGCCGAGGCGGCAGCGCAACGATTTGCCCCGCTCGCGCTGTTGGCCTTACTCAAACATCCGCTGGTATGCTTTGGGACGGGACGGCTCGGCTGGCTTGAAGGTGTGCGGATACTTGATCGGTTGTTACGCGGTCCAAGACCGGCGGCCGGGCTGATCGGCATTGATGCGCTGCTCCACAATGCCAATATCCGGTTGGGTCCTGAACTCGTCGCTGTAAGGCGCTGGTGGGTCGACGCACGAGCAGGGCTTGCAGCTATCGAGTCGGCATTCGATTCTGGGCCACAGCCGCTCGCGGTGCTGGTGGCGGCAGTACGCGAAACGGCGCAGGCCATTTGCGGCGATGCGCTGTGGAGCGGCGTCGCGGGAAGGTCTGCTGCTGATTTGCTGAGCGATCTTGAAGAGCAAGCGTCGCTTGGGCCACCGATAATCGATCCCGCAAGTCTGTCTGCGCTTTTACGCTTGATGCTTGAAGAAACGAGTGTGCGGATGCCGCAAGGCGGGCACCCGCGCTTGGCCATTTATGGATTGATCGAGGCGCGATTGCAGACTGCCGATCTGATGATCCTTGGTGGCCTGAACGAAGGGGTATGGCCCGGCCAGCCTGCACCCGACCCCTGGCTCGCCCCGCGCATTCGTATTGAGCTTGGCCTCCCAGCGCTGGAACGCCGGATCGGCCTTGCCGCGCATGACTTGGCCAGCGCGCTCGGGGCACCTGAGGTGCTGATCACGCGCGCGCGCAGAGACGGTGGCGCACCGACCATTGCCTCGCGTTTTCTCTTCAGGCTTGAAGCGATGTCGGGTGGAATCGCTCGCGCAGACGCGCTCGAAAAATGGGTGCGCGTCATCGACGACCCGATTGAGTACACGCCCGCGAGCCGTCCGGCGCCCGCACCGGCTCTGGCGCTTCGCCGACCATCAATCTCCGTCACTGATGTTGATCGATTAAAGGCTGACCCTTTTGCCTTTTATGCAAAACATATTCTGCGTTTGCGCCCGCTGGATCCCGTCGATGCAGATGCAAGCGCCGCATGGCGGGGCACTGCGGTGCATTCCGTCCTCGAAGCCTGGGCCACTGAGGATAAGTGCGCACCTGACAAGCTTCATCCCCGCGCTTTGGCGATGCTGCATGACGAACGCACGCATCCGATGATGCGCGCCCTGTGGCAGCCGCGCCTGATGGAAGCGATTGACTGGATCGCGCGGGAGATGATGGAGCAGGGAGAATCGGGCCGCAGCGTGATTGCGGCAGAGCGTAAAGGCATGATCAAGCTTGCCGGGGTTACGCTCACCGGCAAATTCGATCGCCTTGACAGGCTGACTGACGGCAGACTGGTGATCATTGACTATAAGACCGGCAAGGCCCCCTCCAGCTCGGCAGTTCGCGCCGGTTACAGTCTGCAGCTCGGCTTGTTGGGGCTGATTGCCGAACGCGGTGGTTTTGAAGGGATTACAGGCGATGCGGGCGGCTTTGAGTATTGGTCGCTGGCGCGCGGGAAGGATGGCTTTGGGCAAATTACCTCGCCGGTGCATCCATCAGGCGATCGCAACAAGATCAAAACGGATGATTTCACGTCGATTTCAGAAACGAATTTTATTGATGCGGCAAAACTGTGGTTGACGGGGGATGAACCTTTCACAGCCAAACTTGTACCGGAATATGCGCCCTACACCGATTATGACCAGCTGATGCGTCGCGATGAATGGTATGGACGTGACTAAGGTAAAGCCCAAAAATTTGCCGCGATTGCTGGGGCAACAGGCGCTTGCCAGCAGGCCTGACGAGCATGTCTGGTTGTCGGCCTCAGCCGGGACGGGCAAGACACAGGTTCTCGCCGCGCGGGTATTCCGTCTGCTGCTACGGGGCACTGACCCGACGGCAATCCTATGCCTGACGTTCACCAAGGCCGGGGCTGCTGAAATGTCGGGCCGGATCACGCGTCGGCTCGCGGCCTGGGTTCAGATGTCCGATACAGACCTGAAGACGGACCTGTTTCACCTTGGCGAGGATCATAACGATCCGCAATTGGTGATCCGCGCGCGCACGCTTTTTGCCCGGCTGCTTGATGCGCCGGGCGGTGGCATCCGTATCCAGACGATTCACGGGTTTTGCCAATCACTGCTTGCTGCCTTCCCGCTCGAAGCAGGCTTGAGCCCAGGCTTTCGACCATTGGAAGCGCGGGAGGAGGCGGTGCTGGCACGAACCACGCTGGCAGCGGTCCTGACTGATGCCGAGGCTGAGGCAAGGCCGTGGGTTGTGGACGGGATTGACGCGCTCAGCCTGCGTCTTGGGGAAGGGGGTGCTGAGGATTTCTTGCTTGCTTGCGCCCGCACACCCGCCGCGATGGCGGCGTTGCCCGCCGTCATCCAGTCCGGCATGCGGGTCGCATTGGGCTTGCCGGAGGGGTCGATTGAGGCGGCAATTATCGCTGCTTGTGCTGACGACCAATTTGATCGCGAAACGCTTGAAGTCATGAGCGAACTCAACCGCGAGTGGGGCAGTGCGACGGGCAACAAACGCGCGGCCATGATCGTGGCCTGGCTGACGCGCACGCCGCCTGAACGCGCCGGGACTTTGAGCGAATTCCACACCGTCTGGGCAAAGAATGACGGCGACATCAGGTCGTTTGGGAAGGGGCAGGCCCCGCAGCATGTCGACTATGCCGATATGGCAACCGCGATGTTCGAGTATTTCGATAGCTTGATCAGCCTGCGTGAACGCGCGGGTTATTGCGATCTGCTTTCGCAGGGGCTTGAGGTAGGCCGCGTCTATGCCGAGGCTTACGCCCGCGCGAAACGGCGACAGGGTGCGGTGGACTTTGATGATCTGATCCGGGCGACGGTCGATCTCCTTTCACAGCCAGACATTGGCGAATGGGTCCGCTACAAGCTCGATCAGGTAACCGAGCATATTCTGATCGATGAGGCACAGGACACCAATCGTCAGCAATGGAAGATCATCCGCTCGCTCGCCGATGAATTTTTTGTAGGGTCAGGCGCCCATGGCGCGCAGACGCGCACGTTGTTTGTTGTCGGGGATTACAAGCAGGCAATTTTTGGTTTTCAGGGAACCAGCCCGTTGTTCTTTGCCGAAGCTGAACGCGATATTTCAAATCAGGCACTTGCCCTCCAAGCAAGCGAGGAAGCAGCGATCACGCCTTTCAACCTGCTTTCACTGACGCAATCGTTTCGATCAACCAGGCCTGTGCTGGAGTTTGTCGATGCGGCAATCGGTGTGCTTGGCGCGGATGGGATGGGCGTGATCGGCGACCTGAACGCGCACGCCAGCGAAGTGCCGGGACCGGGCACGGTAACAATCTGGCCAGCGATCAGCGATGGCATCGACGATAATGCTGAGGAAGGATGGACGGGCGAGGCAACCAGGATGCTGGCGATCAGGATTGCGTGCCAGATCAAACAATGGCTTGATCCCGCCCATCCGCTGTTGCTTGAGAGCAAGGGCAGGGCGTTGCGACCTGAGGACATCATGATTCTGGTGAAACGTCGCGGCGAACTCGCGTCGCTGATTGTCGCTCGGCTTTACACCAAGAATGTCGCGGTTGCGGGGGTGGATCGGTTGCGCTTGAACGCGCCGCTTGCGGTGCAGGATTTGCTCGCGGCGATCCGTTTTGCCTTGCAGCCCGATGATGATCTGTCGCTTGCCTGCCTGCTTGTCTCACCGCTGCTGGGGTGGACGCAGGATGAGTTGCTGGCGGCGGCTGTGCCAAGAGAGCAGGTCAGCCTGTGGCGGCATTTGCGCGACACGCAATCGCCCGAAAAACTGGCGCCTTTGGTGGCAATTTTAGCTCGTGCAGATTTTACAACGCCTTATCAATTGCTTGAGGAAATTCTTTCTGGCCCGCTCGATGGGCGACGCAAATTAATCAGGCGGTTGGGCCAGGAGGCGCGCGACCCGGTCGAGGAGTTGCTGAGCGCCGCACTTGATTTCGAAACGCTGGCGACACCGTCACTTCAGGCGTTTCTGGACTGGTTTGATCGCGGCGAAGTGGAGATTGTTCGTGATCCTTCTGCGCCACTCGATGCCGTGCGCGTCATGACAGTGCATGGTGCAAAAGGATTGCAGGCGCCGCTTGTCATCCTTGCCGATGCGACGCTCGATCCGGGGCTGGTTCCGCGATCAACCATGAAATGGTCGCCCGATGGCATCAGCGAGCCCATTCCGATCTTCCGACCGCGCAAAGCGGAGGCCAGCCCCGCGCTCGCCGAATTGATTGAGGAGAACAAGACCCGCGAATTACAGGAGCATTGGCGGCTCTTTTACGTGGCCGCCACCAGAGCGGAGGAACGCCTTGTCATTGCAGGCGCGCTTGGCCCGCGGGCGAAAGGCGTCGCCCCGGCGGCGAGCTGGTATGCGGCGGCAGACCAGGCACTTACAACGCTGGGAGTTGCAGCCACCGATGGGGACCGGCATTTTTACGGGCGGCTTCCGCAGCGGCCAGTCGCGCTACAAAAGTCGGCGGGTACGAGTGCAGGAACGGCAATCAGCCTTCCCGATTGGGCCAAGGCCACCGCGCCGGTTGAGGCTAAGCCACCGCGCCCGCTCGCGCCGTCGTCGCTGGGGGACGATCTGGTGGCTGATCCACCGCCCGGCATGGCGATGCGGCTTGCGGCTGAGCGGGGTCGGCTTATCCATGGCCTGCTTGAGCGATTGCCTGCGGTTGCGTCACAACAGCGCGCGGCTGCTGCAGACGCGTGGTTGTCCGTGGCAAATGGGATGGCGGACGCTGCCACCCGTGCAGAAATTGTGGCGAGCGTGATGGCGGTCCTCGACCATCCTGATTTTGCCGAAGTGTTTGATCCCATGGCCCTTGCCGAAGCGCCAATTGCTGCTGTGATTGACGGCGGGTTAGTCGTTTCTGGAACAGTCGACCGGTTGTTGGTGCTTGAGGATCGCATCCTGGTTGTCGATTTCAAAACCGGCCGCCGCGCGCCTGCGTCCGTCGAGCAAATCCCCGCCTATCATCTGCGCCAGATGGGGGCCTATGCAGAAGCACTGCGGATCATTTTCCCGGGCAGGACGATTACCGCAGCCTTACTTTACACCGCGACGCCGGTGCTGTTTGAAGTGCCGCAAAGCCTTTTGGTCGCGCAGAAGCCTTACTTGGGCGCTGCGGAGCAAAGCTTGCACGATGCCGCTTGAGGTGGCCGTCCGGAGTGCCTAGCTATGATTTCGTAGGAGACATTCCATGGCGACCAGAGCAATTACCGATTCGGATTTTGAAACAGACGTTATTGGTGCAGACAAGCCCGTATTAGTGGATTTCTGGGCGGAGTGGTGCGCCCCGTGCAAGATGATCGGCCCCTCACTTGAAGAGATTTCGGATGAGCTATCGGATCAGGTGACGATCCTGAAGGCCGATCTGGAGGACGCGCCTGAGGCCGCGACCCGCTTTGGCATTCGGACCATCCCAAATCTGGTGTTGTTCAAGGGGGGTGAAGAAGTCGCCCGGTTCAGCCGCGCCGCCCCCAAGAGCCAGCTCAAGGCATGGCTTGAGGGTGCGCTCGGCTGATTTTCAGGCTGCAGTCAGAATTTGCCCGATCCGTGGGAAGTGGACGGCGACCGTCCCGACCTGCGGATCGTCGCGCAGGATCGTGATCTCGCGATCATTGCACCGCATCAGCGTTCCAGCGACGGGATCAGCGCCGGGGTCTTCTGTTCGGACGATGACCGGTTGACCTTCAGTAAAGCCTGCTTCGGGGTCGATATCGACGGTTGCGCGCGGGCTGGCTGCCTTGGCGATGGCGAGCGCGTCTGATCCGGACAGGTCGTGCCGCTCGCCATGACCCAGCGCCTCTAGCCGCGCGAACCATGCAGCGACGTTCGGAAAAGGTGCAAGTCGCGCATCCGCCGGGCCGAAGCGTCCCTGGAACCATATGTTCATGCCCGCCGCACAATCGGCATAGCCAGCAGCCTCGCCGCCAAAAAACGCGCGACCATCGGATAGCGCGTCCTCAAGCCGCGCGAGCCAGCCGCGAAATTGTGCGATCAGATGCGGCACAGCGGCGGCCATCCGGTCCGGGTTCATGCCGAACAGTTTTTTTCGATCGGCGATAAAATCTGCGCCCATCTTGTCGATATGCGGGGCCATTGCAGCGCCGACAGCGGTGCTGAAGGTTGCGCCGCCTGCCTGAAGCGCAATCAACGCACCAACGCGGCCCAGTGGAGCGGGGAAGAATGTTGGTGTCGGCGCATAGGCCTCAATTGCCTCAATGATGGTCGTGGTGTCGCAGTAAATGTCCGCACCGATTTGCAACACCGGCGTCTTGCGGTAGCCGCCCGTGAGCGGTGTCAGATCCGGCTTGGGCGCGACGTTGGGAATGATGACCGAGTGCCAGGCAATCCCCTTTAACCCAAACCCGCGGCGGACGAGTTCTGCATAAGGTGACATGGGATAATGGTGGAGGATCAGATCAGTCATCTCAGCTCCTGTAATCGGCGTTGATGGAGATATAGCCATGCGTGAGATCGCATGTCCAAACCGTCGCGCGACCCGAGCCAATCCCAAGATCGACCCCAATGTCGATTTCCTGACCCTTCAGATGCGCAGCGACAGGGGCTTCGTCATAGCCTTCAACCGCCAGGCCCTGCGCTGCCACTTGAGTCTCGCCGAAACGGATCGCCAGCAGGTCACGGTCGGCGGGTTCGCCAGCCTTCCCGACCGCCATCACCACACGCCCCCAATTGGCATCCTCCCCGGCGATTGCGGTTTTGACGAGCGGCGAATTGGCGATCGACAGCGCGATGCGGTGGGCGCTGGCGTCGCTGTTTGCGCCGGTCACGTCGATTGTGATGAATTTCGTCGCACCCTCGCCATCGCGGACGACGAGATGCGCCAATTGGCGGCACAGATCATGCAAAGCCGCCGCAAAGGCATCGGCACCCGCGCAGTTCCAGTCGTCTATCCTTGCGTTCCCCGCCTTGCCCGTGGCGAAGGCAAGCACAGTATCGCTGGTCGATGTGTCGCTATCGACGGTGATGCGGGAAAAGGTCGCTCGGTTGGCTGCTGAAAGTGCGGTTTGCAGGAATGCCGAAGACACCGCCGCATCGGTGAAGATGAAGCCCAGCATCGTCGCCATGTCGGGCGCGATCATCCCTGATCCCTTGATGATCCCCACCAGCGTGACTTTGCGCCCGTCGACAATCGCGCTGGTCGTGGCTGCCTTTTCAAAGGTGTCGGTCGTGCCGATCGTGGCGGTGGCCTCCTGCCAGGCACAGGGTTGCGCAGCGAAGGCGGCTTCCAGCCCGGCCTCTGCCTTGGCAATGGGCAGGGCGGTGCCGATTACCCCCGTCGAGGCCACAAAAACTTCGTCCGGTTGGCAGCCAAGTTTCCCTGCGACCCGCGCAACAATCGCCTCGACCGCCAAGGTGCCGCGACGGCCGGTGAAGGCGTTGGCATTGCCCGCATTGACGACCAGACCTCTTGCGCTGCCCTGCGTCAGTGCGGCACGGCACCACTCAACTTCGGGCGACGGGCATTTGCTGGTCGTTGTCACCCCAGCGACGGTCGTGCCCGGATCAAGCAACGCAAGCGTCAGGTCGCAGCGACCCCAATCCTTATAGCCAGCATGGGCGACACGAAGTGTAACACCGGCAACGGCGGGCAGATCAGGAAACGCGGCGGGCGCAAGCGGTGAGCGGGTTGATGACATCTCAGGCAACTCTGGCTAGAATTGTGGTTTGGAACAAGCGGGGTGTTAAGGTGCAAGGGATTGAACGCAAGATTGCATTGATCGTTGCCGCAGCGCTTGTGATCACCGCACCGGTGTTTGCCGCCCCGCAAAAGCGCCCCGTCATCGTCAAGAAACGGCCAACCCCGGCGAGCTTGAAGCCAGTCTCCGCCCCCGCGTCAGCGCCAATACCCGCCCCATCAGCAACGTTGCTGGCGACCCCGATTGGCAATCCTGGCGACTGGTTTCCGCCCGAGGCCTATCCGGCCGCTGCCCGAATTAAAGCAGAGGAAGGCCGCACCGGCTTTTCGCTTGATGTTGACTCGGCGGGCCGCATTACCGCCTGCAACATCGTCAGCTCAAGCGGATCGGACCTGCTCGATTCTCAAACCTGCAGCCAGCTGATCGCGAACGGCCAGTTCAAGCCCGCGCGCGACGCCAGCGGGCGCGCCGTCTCGGGCAAATGGCACTCGGCGATGCGCTGGAAGCTGCTCGAAGGTGCAGCAACTGAGGAATGACCGCGAGCGCAAGGGTCGGATGCCCGGATCGAGCGGGGCTATTCGCCGCTATTGTAATGGCTCATTTCCGCGGGCTATCTTTGGATTGGACGTGGGAGCCTGTAATCCCTATGTCGCACCCGTCATGACTGCGGAAATCTTGTGAACCTTTTACTGCTCTTGTCGGCGCTCCTGTCTGCCTTTGGCGGGGCAGCGACAGTTGCGCGCCCGGCATCTGCCCCACAGGCGCTCGTGTTGGGGATCGCTGAGAGCCACGTTACAGCAACCGTGGCTCGCCGCTCGGTCGAGCGCCCCTTACAGCAGCTTGCCAGCCTGATTACAGTCGCATCCGCTCAAGCAGTTGCGGTCAAAGATTTACCCGTATCGACACCATTTTACGCCAATCGTCGGCGCGAATAGGCGTATCGCTTTTCGCCGCTGAGACGGCAGAACTGCTTCGCCCCTTCCTTGAGCAATCGCCCCACACCGGGTTCAGTCTCCGTAATTTCAGGAATTCACTATGCTTGGCACCTTGGCCAAAACCATTTTCGGGTCGTCAAACGACCGTTACGTCAAATCGCTTGGCAGTATTGTTACCAAGATCAACGGGTTTGAACCCGCGATCTCGGCGCTGTCCGACGATCAGCTTGCCGCCCAGACTGGGGTGTTTCGCGAACGGCTGGCAAACGGATCAACGCTAGACGATATCCTGCCCGAAGCGTTTGCGACTGTGCGCGAAACGGCAAAGCGGACGCTGGGGCAGCGCCATTATGATGTTCAGATGGTCGGCGGTATTGTGCTCCACCGGGGCGAAATCGCTGAGATGCGCACAGGTGAGGGCAAGACGCTGGTCGCGACGCTGGCGACTTATCTCAACGCGCTCCCCGGCACCGGGGTGCATGTCGTGACGGTCAATGATTATCTTGCGGCGCGCGATGCCGAGTGGATGGCGAATATCTATCGTTTCCTGGGCATGTCGGTAGGAGTCATCGTCCCCAATCTAACCGACCAGCAGCGCCGCGACGCGTATCATGCCGACATCACTTACGGCACCAACAACGAATTCGGCTTTGATTATCTGCGCGACAATATGAAATATGAGCGCGAGGCGATGGTGCAGCGCAAGTTCAACTTCGGGATCGTCGATGAGGTCGACTCGATCCTGATTGATGAAGCACGTACGCCGCTGATCATTTCCGGCCCCACCGATGACAAGACTGATCTGTATCTGCGTGTCGATGCGATCGTGAAGCAACTGACCAAGGAAAGCTACGAACTCGACGAGAAGCAAAAATCAATCATCCTGACCGAGGCGGGCACCGAACTGACCGAGCGGATGCTCGAAGCGGCTGATCTACTGGAGGGCTCCAATCTTTATGATTTTGAGAACACCCAGGTTGTGCACCACCTTAACCAGTCGCTGCGCGCCAATGTGATGTTCAAGCGCGACACGGATTACATCGTGAAAGACGGCAAGGTGATCATCATTGATGAATTCACCGGTCGCATGATGGATGGCAGACGCTGGTCGGACGGCTTGCATCAGGCGGTGGAAGCCAAGGAAGATGTCGCAATTGAGCCTGAGAACCAGACCATGGCCTCAATCACCTTCCAGAATTATTTCCGCATGTATCCCAAATTGTCAGGCATGACCGGGACGGCAGCGACCGAAGCAGCTGAATTTTACGATATTTACAAGATGAACGTCGTGACAATTCCGACCAATGTCCCGGTAGAGCGCGCCGATGAAGATGATGAGTTCTACAAGAATACGCAGGACAAATTTGGCGCGATCGCCAAGAAAATCAAATTCCATGCAGAAAAGGGCCAGCCGGTCCTCGTCGGTACAGTCTCCATCGAGAAGTCGGAACTGCTGAGCGAATTCCTCGTCAAGGAGGGCGTCATCCATGAAGTGCTCAACGCCCGCCAGCACGAGCGTGAGGCGCATATCGTGGCTCAGGCGGGCCGCAAGAGTGTCGTGACGATTGCCACCAACATGGCTGGTCGGGGGACTGACATTCAGCTTGGTGGCAATATTGAATTTCGGATTAATGATGAGTTGGCGGGACTGCCCGAGGGGACCGAGCGCGACGCCGAGATCAAAAGGATCAAGGCCGAAATTGCTGCTGAAAAGCAGGAAGTGCTGTCTGCAGGTGGATTGTTTGTGCTTGGCACCGAGCGCCACGAAAGCCGACGCATCGACAACCAGCTGCGTGGTCGTTCAGGCCGTCAGGGCGATCCGGGGCTGTCGCGCTTTTATCTCAGTCTCGATGATGATTTGCTGCGTATTTTTGGCCCCGATACGATGTTTGCTAAGATGATGCGTTCCAACATTGCCGATGGCGAGGCGATTGGTTCAAAATGGCTGTCGAAGGCAATCGAGACCGCGCAGCGCAAGGTTGAGGCGCGCAACTACGATATCCGCAAGCAGGTCGTCGAATATGATGACGTAATGAACGATCAGCGCCGGGTAATTTATGAACAGCGCGCCGACATCATGGATGCCGAGACCGTTGGCGATGTCGTGTCCGACATGCGCGCGGAGACGGTGAACACGATCGTGGGTGGCGCCTGCCCCCCCAATAGCTATCCCGAGCAATGGGACGTCGAGGGGATGCGCGAGCGGATCAATGACATGCTCGCCATCGATCCGCCCTTCGACGCCTGGCTGACCGAGGAAGCGCTTGACCCGGAAATGGTCGAGCAACGCGTCCGCGATTTGGCTGACGAACATATCGCGGCAAAGGCGGCAACGCTTCAGCCTGACACCTGGACCCAGGTCGAAAAGTCGATCCTGCTGCAAAACCTAGATCATCATTGGAAGGAACATCTGTCGACGCTCGATGCGCTGCGTCAGGTTGTCCACTTGCGCGCCTATGCGCAAAAAACGCCGATCAACGAGTATAAGCAGGAAGCGTTCGCGCTGTTTGAACGCATGCTGAATCAGATTCGTGAGGATGT
>JBBQAU010000018.1:0-19608 GCA_038316685.1 Sphingomonadales bacterium | reverse complement strand
GTCTCGCCGATTGTCGCCCCTGCCAATCTGGCGGTGCTTGAAGTGTTGATCCGCGAACGCGCGCAGAAGATTTTCGATGATCTGCCAATCAACGAACCGTTTGACTGGGTTGACCGTGTCTCGATTGAGCTGACGACGCAGATGCTCGCCACGCTGTTTGATTTTCCCTGGGAAGATCGCCGGATGCTGACCCATTGGTCCGACGTCGCGACAACCGATGTCAGCTCGCCCGACGTGAATATGACCCGCGACGAACAGCGCGCCACCGCCATTGAATGCCTCGTCTATTTCACGGGTCTTTGGAACGAGCGCGTCAATGCGCCACCGGCTGGCGACCTTGTCTCCATGCTCGCGCACAGCCCGGCAACGCGTGATATGCAGCCGATGGAATATCTCGGCAATTTGTTGTTGCTGATCGTTGGCGGCAATGACACCACGCGCAATTCGATCACGGGCGGCCTGTTGTTCCTCAATGAGAATCCGGCGGAATATCAAAAGCTTCGCGATAACCCCGCGCTGATTGAAACGATGGTGCCAGAGATTATTCGTTATCAAACGCCGCTTGCGCATATGCGTCGCACGGCCTTGCAGGATACGATCCTGGGTGGGCAGCATATCAAAAAGGGTGACCGGGTTGTGATGTGGTATGTGTCGGGCAATCGCGACGAGACCGAGATTGAGAACGCAGATGATTTCATCATTGATCGCGCCCGTCCGCGCCAGCATCTCTCGTTCGGCTTTGGCATCCATCGCTGCGTCGGCAATCGCCTCGCCGAAATGCAGCTCAAGATCGTTTGGGAGGAAATCCTCAAGCGCTGGCCAATGATTGAGGTGCTCGAGCCGCCCGTTCGTGTGCAATCGGCCTTCGTCAAAGGCTATGAGCGGATGATGGTTCGCATTCCGGGCTGATTTGCGCGCCATTTGCCGATTTGCCATATCACTGAATTTTCCGGGGGATTGAATGCCACGCGTCACTTTTGTTGAACCCAATGGTACTAAACATCAGGTCGAGGTCGCGACCGGCTATTCCGTGATGGAAGGCGCGCTGAACAACAGCATCCGCGGGATTGACGGCGACTGCGGTGGCAATTGCGCCTGCGGCACCTGCCATGTCTATGTTGCGGCTGAATGGCGCGAGCGGACCGGGGTGCAGAGCGGGATGGAACATGACATGCTCGAATTTGCCGAAGGCGTGCGCGAGGACAGCCGGCTGTGCTGCCAGATTGAAATGTCCGACGCGCTTGACGGCCTTGTCGTCCACATCGCGGATTCGCAGCACTGATCAAGGGATCGATTGCGGTATCGGGGTGCGCTTCGGTGATTGTGCACTGCAAGGTCGGGTAAAGCGCCGGGTTCTCAATCGGCGCTATTCGCGCTAACGGCCCCAATGTCTTTTTTGTTTCTTGTGATGGCGGGCGGCGCGATTGGTGCCGGTGCGCGCTATCTCGTCGGGCAGGCTACCGCCGCGCTGCTGGGCCAATCCTGGCCGTATGGCACGCTGATCGTCAACATCGGCGGCGGTCTGGCGATGGGTCTGCTCGCCGGGATTCTCGCGCGGATGGCGCTGCCATCGGAGGCTGTGCGGTTGTTTGTCGGGGTTGGCATCCTCGGTGGCTTCACGACATTTTCGGCCTTTTCGCTCGAGATGGTGACAATGCTGGAGCGTGGCGCGTTGCTCACTGCGGCGGGGTATGCGCTGGCTTCTGTGGTGGGATCGGTGATTGCACTGTTTGCCGGGCTGTCGCTCGCAAGGGGGCTCGCATGAACGCAAATGATGTGCGGCAGTTCACCGTTGGCCCTGACGACGATGGCATCCGGCTTGATCGCTGGTTCAAACGGCATCTGGAGGGCACCAGCTTTACCACCGTCGCCAAATGGGCGCGCACCGGGCAGCTTCGCGTCGATGGCGCGCGCGCGACGCCGGGTGACCGGCTGGTCGCGGGGCAAGTGCTGCGCGTGCCGCCCGCAGAACCTGTCCGCGTCGATGCGCCAAAGCTGCGCGAACGCACGATGCTGAGCGATGATCAGACGGCCTTCATCCAGGAATTGGTGATCCATAAGGACGCGCAGGCCATCGTCATCAACAAGCCGCCGGGGCTTGCAACACAGGGCGGCACCAAGACAATTGAGCATGTCGATGGCCTGCTCGACGGTTTGTGTTTTGATAGCGAGGGTCGGCCAAAACTCGTCCACCGGCTCGACAAGGATACATCTGGCGCGCTGCTAGTGGCGCGCAATGCGCGCGCGGCGGGGCATTTCGCCAAGGCGTTTTCCAGCCGCACCGCGCGCAAGGTTTACTGGGCGTTGATCGTTGGCGTCCCGGAAATTTTTGACGGCATGGTCGAACTCCCGATCGGCAAACAACCCGGTTCGGGTGGCGAGAAAATGCACGTCGATGAGGAAAATGGCAGCCCGTCACGCACGCGTTACCGCGTCATCGAACGTGCGGGGAACCGCGCGGCCTGGGTCGAGCTGCAACCCTTTACCGGGCGCACCCACCAGCTGCGCGTTCACATGAATGCGATTGGCCACCCGATTGTCGGCGACGGCAAATATGGCGGAGCAGCATCGTTCCTGACAGGCGGCGTCAGCCGCAAGATGCATTTGCATGCGCGCCGCATCCGCATCGATCATCCCGATGGCGGCCAGATTGATGTCACCGCTGATCTGCCCACGCATTTTGCCGAAAGCCTCAAGCTGCTTGGTTTCGATATCAAGCTGGGCGATGCGATGCCGCTCGATGAAGTAAAATTCAGCGAGACGGCGCAAGGCAAACGCCGCGCCTCAGCCGCCATCGCCAAGTCACGCCGGCAAGAGCGCAAGGGCGAACGGCGCGGGCGGCAACGCGTCTGAGCCGCAGCAATGCACCCCAATCCCGCCTTTCGTGACGGCAGCGACGACGCGTTGATCGCGGCGGCCGACGCGGCGGGTTTTGCGCATCTTTTCATCGCGACGCCCGATGGCCCGATGGTCGCGCATGCGCCGATTGTCATGGCGGGTGACCGCGCGGTGCGGTTTCATGTGGCGCGCGCCAACCGCATCCACGCGCATTTGGACGGCGCGCAAATGATCGCGAGCGTCACGGGTGTGGACGGTTATATCACGCCCAACTGGTATCAGGACGGCCGGTCACAAGTGCCAACCTGGAATTATGTCTCCATCGAACTTGAGGGCAGTGTTATCGCGCTTGATGAGGATGGCCTGATCGATCAGCTTGATCGTCTCGCCGCGCGCCATGAGCCGCGCGTCATCCCGGACAATCCGTGGACGCGCGACAAAATGGCCGAACCCCGCTTTCGCGCGATGCTGCGCGCGATTGCCGGATTCGAGCTTCGGATCGAACGGGTATGCGGCACCACCAAGCTGAGCCAGAACAAGTCCGATACTGATCGCGCGCAGGTGATCAACGGCCTGCGTGCCAGCGGCAACGCGGCGCTTGCCGATGTGATGCAGGCGCGGCGTCGCTGAGGCGATCTGTTACTCGTCGCTCTTCGTGTCCAAGGGTAGTAGCTCGGGTCGTTCAGCCACCGCGTTTGCCAGTGGCGCGGCGGGTGCGCGGCATCCCCGAGCCAGACCAACGCCCTTCAGATATCCGCGCCGCACCGATCCGGCATGGACTGCGGCCTCAACCCGCGCCTGCGCCTTGTCAGCGCCGGTGATGACGCGCACGAGCGAGAGGCCGGGGATAAGCATTGCGATTGCACCGCGGGTTGCGGTTGCGCCGATCTGGGCGGCCTGGCCCTTCTTTTGGGCGGGCGTATCGACATCGGTGCCGAGTGCCTCGTTCAGCTGCGCGATTTCGGCGCGGATCGATCCACAGGACCGGCTGTTCGCGGATGAATAGGGGGCAGATGCGGCAAGCTGCAGAATCTCGGGGATTTTATCGTCGCGGATCCGCGTGTCACGCAGCGGAGATGTTGCCGCGCGGCCGAGGGAATCGTCCTTTTGCTGCGCGAACGCAGGCGCGGTGAGTAGAAAAACGACAGGGAGGATATATCTGTGCGGGTGTATGGGCATGGTCGATTCCTG
The DNA here is from genome assembly GCA_038316685.1 of Sphingomonadales bacterium. Classification (GTDB taxonomy): domain Bacteria; phylum Pseudomonadota; class Alphaproteobacteria; order Sphingomonadales; family Sphingomonadaceae; genus Sphingomonas. Next base: position 15,579 of record JBBQAU010000018.1, on the reverse strand, counting down.
TTTCTGCCCCCGCAGGAACCATCGTCTAGCCGAAATGTTTGGGCGAGGGGAAGCCGCCATGCTAAACCGGCGCATATCCAAGGAGAGTTGCCATGAAGCTTTATTACGCACCCGGTGCTTGCAGCCTGGCGGATCATATCGCGCTTCAGGAGGGCGGCCTGACATTCGATATCGTCAAGGTTGATATCCCCACCAGGAAGACCGAGGCTGGCGAGGATTTTCTGGCGATCAGCCCCAAGGGCTATGTCCCGGCGATGGTGCTTGATGGCGGCGAAACGATCAGCGAGAATATCGCGATCCTGTCCTGGATATCCGAACAGGCACCCGCGCTGGTCCCGCCCGGCGCGCTTGGTCGCACGCGGTTGATTGAGGCGCTCGCGTATATTTCAACCGAAATCCACAAGGGCTTCAAACCGATTTTTACGCCCGGCACGACCGACGAGGGCAAACAGGCCGCGCGCGATGTGATTGCGGCGCGGCTGGGTTACCTCGCTGATACGATGGCGGGTGATTATCTGCTCGGCGACAATTTCAGCGCGGCGGATGCTTATCTGTTCGTGATGCTGCTCTGGTCAGCCAAACACGGCGTTGCTGTCCCCGAACCGCTCAACGCCTATCGTGATCGCGTGATGGCGCGCCCCGCCGTGGTCGCCGCGATGAAACGCGAAGGGCTCATCTGACCCTCGCGATTACAGGCTGTAGCCGCATAAAGCGGTTGGTCGGCAGCTGACTCATGGCCGGTCGTCCTGACATGAAACGTCCCCGGAACCTGCCACTCATGGTTGCAAAAGGTCCGATTTTGCGGTGCCCACGCTGGTAGAACCGCTAATTCTAATCAATTAATCTGAGCGATACCCGGTGTTGCACGTCATGACGCTAATCGCCACACTCGACGCCATAGGTCGTCACCGATCGAAAGGTTCGCCGAAGCAATGCCCATCCCTGACTATGAGACGCTCATGCTCCCTGTCCTCGAGCTCATTGGGAATGATGCCAAAAATGTCTCCGACTGCCTTCCCGGCATCAAAGCGCGGTTTCATATTACAGAGGAGGAAGCCGATCAGCTAATTCCCAGTGGCCGCGTAACCCTTCTAGCAAACCGGACGCATTGGGCCCGAACGTATCTGTCAAAAGCTGGTCTGCTTACGTCGCCAAAGCGCAATCAACACATGATTACTCAGCTTGGCAAGCAGGTGCTCGCCGAAGGTCACGGCCGGATTGACATCGCTTACTTGAGACGCTTTGACGAGTTTTCAAGTTGGATTAGCCGACCAAATGGTGACGCTGATGTCGCGGCCACCTCTCAAGTTCATGCCACGCCGAGCGAACCGATCAAACAGAGCAGCACTCCGGAAGACGCAATGGAAACCGCCAGCGCGATGCTCAAATCGGCCTTGCAAGACGAGCTACTCGCCATCTTGCGCCAAATTTCTCCTGCTCGTTTCGAGCGCCTAATCTTGGACCTTCTCAATGCAATGGGCTATGGTGGAGGACAGCTCGGTTTGTCGACTTTAACGAAGGCCAGCGGTGATGGAGGCATTGACGGCGTCATCAGCGAGGACGCGCTCGGCCTTGATGCTGTTTACATACAAGCAAAGCGCTACGCTGCTGATAACACCGTCGGTCGGCCACATATTCAGCAATTCATTGGATCCCTGACAGGGGAAAGCGCGACCAAGGGTGTTTTCGTAACCACGTCGGATTTTTCGCGCGATGCTCGCGATTATCTCAATCGGGTGCAGCAACGAGTTGTGCTGATCAACGGGCAGCGCTTGGCGCAATTGATGGTGCAGCATGGTGTCGGCGTTCGGACGCGAACCTCGTATATCGTGCAAAAAATCGATGAGGAATATTTTACCGAAGTAGCCGGTTAGGTGTCGGGACGCCGCTGCCGCCTTGCTTTTGCAAATAGCACAAGCTGCCCACTAGTCATTTGAAAAATGGCCTTTGTCGCCACGATCCTGCTAACCAATATAATCTTAAAGGGTTGCTCGTTGCAAAAGCCGTTTGTGGAATGGTAAGTTTTTGCCAGGCTGCCCCCGAAAGCAGCCTCCCTCAAATCCACCAATACCCGCCATTCCCGCTTTACATGTTCACCACCTCGGTTGATCCGCACCCCGAAGCGTTCGTGTCGAGCAAAGTCGAGACACCGTGCACGGCACCTGCGGCATGCGACGAACGGGTTCGGGCAATGCCGCCGCTATCTCAGCCGCAGCGCGCGCTTTACATCGGCCCAGCGCACCAGTTTGAAATTCTGCGCGTTGGGTGTGTTGTCGCCGTCCTGCGCGATCATGATGCCGCCCTGAAGCCCGCGCCCGAAACTGGCGGCGGAGACTTCAATCCCGTCGGTTTCGCTGGTGCCGCCAATGGCGCCATTGGGCACAATGCGGAACCGGCCGAGATAGGCGTGATCGGGCAGTCGCCAGACGGTGTAGGCGCTATCGCCCTGGCTTGACGCGATCAGATAGCCGCCGCGCTGGCCTTCGGCGGCAATCGCCACGCCCTCGGCATCGGCGACAAGCCGCTCGCCGTCGGCATTTGCCAGCTTGACGGGGGTGGTTGGCGCGGTGGGCGCGGCATCGAACCGCCACAGACCGGCATCTTCTTCATTGACATAGAGCAGGCCGGTGCGGTCATCTGCGACACAGCCTTCGGACTGGGTGGCAAGCTTCATCCGGCGGACGATCGTGGCAGTCGGGGTCAGACCGGCGACATCGATTTTGAGCTGCAGGATCAACCCGTCCTTGCCGACGACAAAGCCAAACAGCCCCGCACGTCCACGGTAAAGGCAAAAGCCATAGGGCTCGTTCATCTCGGTAATCGGCACGCGCACCAATGGGGTCAGCGTCGCCGTCCGTGGATCAAGTGTCAGCAGCGCGAGCCGCCCGTCGCCTTTGATCGTCCGGTCGCTCGCCCCGACGAGGATGGCGCGCTTGCCTGCCACAATGACACCGCTGCGCAGATCGACATTGTTGACGAGGCCCGCAGGCAGCATCGACCGGCGCTTGCCGTCCAGACCATAAACGCCAAGCCCCAGCTTCTTGTCGGTTGCGACGATCAGGCTTTTTGCAGGGTTACCAGCGTTGCGCCAGATCGCAGGGTCGTCGGCGGCATCCTCAAGCGTTTGAACGGTGTCGGTTTCGCGCCAGGCGGGGACGTCGACGGTCAGAACCGTGCGCGCGGGTGTCCCCTGGGTGGTGGTGCATCCCGCGCACAAAAACAGCGTCACGCTCAAAATGGCTGGCATTAGTCGCATCGAAAATCCCCTCTGGGGGGCGGCATTACCAGCCTTTTGTGACGCTTTAAGGCGCTTCTGGCGGACGATAGCGCATCGCCACATCGCAGCGCTCATAACGCGCCCCATAATCGCGCAGTATCGCTGGATCATGGGCAAAACCATGTTTTTTATACAAATGAATCGCGGCCCCGCATTTCTTGCTGGTCAGCAGATACAGCGTCTGTGCGCCCATCGCCGCAGCGCGTGCGATCATGGCTGCAAGCAGGAACTCGCCGACCTTTTGCCCGCGCGCGCTGCTCCGCACGCCCATTTTGGTGAGTTCAAAACAGCCTTCGCCCGTTTTCTGCAAGGCGCAGGTACCGACGATGCCAAGGCCGGGTGCCTCAACAAACAGGATCACGCCGCCTGCATCAATGATCCGCGCGCGCGGGTGGGACAATATATCGCGATCGGTTTGCTCCAGGCGGAACATTGCCTCAATCCATTCGGCATTGATGTCGTGGAAATCCGGAGCGAGGGCGTCGTCATAGTCATGCAGGGCCAGACCGCTCAATTGATCAGCGCTTCATCGCGTCAAGCAGCTTTTTGACATCCTGACTGCGACCGCGCGGCAGAATTAAAATGTCATTTCCATCGGCGACCACAATCAGGTTCGATACGCCTGCGATGGCGATCCGCAGACCGTTGCTCCGCACGAAACAGTCGCTTGTGTCGATGACGGTGATTTGCCCGCCAAGCACATTACCATCGCCATCGCGCGGGCTCAGCAAGTCAAGCGAATCCCAGCTGCCAACATCGTTCCACCCCATGCTGACGGGGACGACTGCGACACGGTCGGCCTTTTCCATAACGGCATAATCGATCGAATCGGCAGGCGAGGCGGCAAAGCTGTCATGATCGGGCGAGAGCCGTTGTGCGTCTTGCGTGGCACCAGCCATCGCATGCTGGGCGGCGGCAAGCATGTCGGGCGCATGCACACCCAGCGCCTCCAGATACCGATCGGCACGAAACAGGAAGATGCCCCCGTTCCAGCAATAACCGCCGTCGACAAACATTGCCTCGGCGCGGTCGAGCGGCGGCTTTTCGACGAATTGCGCGACCCGGTGGACGCCGGGGGCAATTGCCTCACCAATCTTTAACCAGCCATAACCGGTTTCGGGACCTTCCGGCTTTATACCAAAGGTCACCAGCCACCCCTCTCGCGCGCGTGGAAGGGCGCGCTCAATGGCGGTATGGAAGGCGGCCACATCGTCGATGATGTGGTCCGATGGCATCACCAGCAAGGGCGTGTTGCCGGCCCCTGCGGCGATCGCAGCCAACGCAATGGCTGGCGCTGTGTTGCGCCCCATGGGCTCAAGGATGATGAACTGCGGCGCGGCGGATACGGCACCGAGTTGCGCCTCGATGATGGCTGCATGCGCCGCGCTGGCCACCAGGATTGGTGCAGCGAACAAGGGATTGTCCGCGGTTCTCAGCGCGGTGATCTGCAGCATCGTTTGCTCCGCCGTTAGCGCAAGCAGTTGCTTGGGCATTTCGGGTCGCGACATTGGCCAAAGCCGGGTACCCGCGCCGCCTGACAGAATGACCGGGATGATCGGAACGGCTTCAGTCATCAAACTCTCCTGACAAATTTCCATAGCTTAGGAAATGTCCTGTCGATACCAGTCAACGCGCACCGGTGATCCGCGTTTCATTTTTTGTTTGTTAATTTCTGCGACACCGACTGGTGTGTCGGAATTGTTTACACATTCGGCCTAGGACGGCAGCACGATGATTAGACTCTTCAGGCAATATGTCCCCAACGCTGTGCTCTTGCTCGGCTTTTTTGACATCATCGTTTTGATGGTGGCAGGCGAGTTAGGCTGGGTGATCCGTGCTGGCCAGATCGGCATGGTTGTTGATTCGGTTCAATCCCGGCTGCCGCAATTGATCACCTTTGCTGGCTCGCTTGAATTGGCGATGATGGTGGTAGGTGTCTATGGCAGTGACGCGCTCCAGTCGCTGCGCGTCGCAATCGCGCGGCTGATAGTTGCGGTTGCGCTGGGGATCATCGTGCAGAGCGTGGTCTTTTTTCTGGTGCCAGGCCTCACTTTCTGGCGGTCCAACTTGCTTTATGCGATGGGCATTTCGATCCTCGGGCTGATCTGTCTGCGCATTCTGCTTGGCAAGACGCTTGGTAGCCAGGCGTTCAAACGCCGGATTGTAGTGCTTGGCGCAGGCGTGCGTGCCCAGCGGCTCAAGACACTGTCGCAGGCCCCGGGGTCTGCATTTGTCGTTGTTGGCTACCTATCGATGAGCGAGGCAAACCGCGTCATTCCAGAGGCAATCGCCCGCGATGCGATTTATAATCTGGCCGATCATGTCGTGCTGCTCAACGCGAGCGAAGTGGTGCTGGCGCTGGAGGAGCGGCGCAATGCCCTCCCGCTGAAGGACTTGCTGCGGATCAAGACTACGGGCGTTCACGTCAATGAGATATCGACCTTTCTCGAACGCGAAACGGGGCGGGTCGATCTTGATAGTGTCAATCCGTCCTGGCTGATTTTCTCGGATGGTTTCTCCTCAGGCAGAATGCTGTCGGGCGCGTTCAAGCGGATTTTTGATATTACCGTCAGTCTGATTTTGCTGCTCTTTACGCTGCCGGTCATTATCGGCACCGCCATTGCCATCAAGTTTGAAAGTAAAGGTCCGGCATTCTACCGTCAGCGCCGGGTTGGCCTTTACGGTGTCGGGTTTGATATCATCAAGTTACGCTCAATGCGCCAGGACGCCGAAGTCAATGGCAAGGCGGTTTGGGCGGAAAAAGACGATCCGCGCGTCACGCGGATTGGCCGCATCATCCGCAAGCTTCGGATTGACGAACTTCCCCAGGCGTGGAGCGTTTTGAAGGGCGAAATGAGCTTTGTCGGGCCGCGCCCAGAACGGCCGCAATTTGTCGACGATCTTGAACAGAAGCTCCCTTATTATGCTGAACGTCATATGGTGAAACCCGGTATCACGGGTTGGGCGCAGATCAATTACCCCTATGGTGCTTCGATTGAGGATTCGCGCCAGAAACTTGAATATGACCTGTATTATGCGAAGAATTACTCGCCCTTTCTCGATCTGCTGATCCTGTTGCAGACGGTGCGGGTCGTGCTCTTTCCTGAGGGCGCGCGGTAATACGATGGACACTGCGCTGATCCTCTGGAGCCACGCGCTTGCTGCGTTGTTGTTTGGCATGATCGCCCTGTCGCAGATCCGGCTCGCGCCCTCGGCGTTGCCACGGCTGACCTTCCAGATCGCGCTCTTGCTGACGGCGCTGTGGGCTTTGGCGGTAGCCGGAATCGGATCGGACGATGTTATCGCCCGGGTTGCTGAAAGTATTCGCAACATTGCCTGGCTCAGCTTCATGTTCGCTCTTGTCCGCCGCGATCGCGGCGCCCCTGGCAGCAGTGCAATCAGCTATATTTACGGCATTGTCGGCTTGATTATGGTCATCAGCTGCGGGCTGACGATCATTGAGTCCGCGCTGTCTATGCCCGGGCGCAATCTCCTCGTGGCGGGTCGGGTAAACCTGGCGATCATGGTTTGCGTCAGCGCCCTGCTGCTTGTCCACCAGCTTTATTCAGCGGTCGCACCGCGCGCGCGGGGTGGCATTCGGCTTGTTGCCGGCGCGCTTGCGGCCATGTGGTCGGTTGATCTGACGCTTTACGCTGCCGCCTTTATCGGGGGGGAGGTGCCGCCAGCGCTCGTTGCGATGCGTGGCGTCGTTGTCGCGCTGCTCGCGCCTGTTTTCGCAGTGGCAGTGCACCACAACGGGGATTGGACCCTGCAGTTATCCCGCACAATTGCCTATCAATCGATCTCGCTTGCCGCAATCGCGCTCTATTTGCTGCTGATGACATTGGCGACCAGCATGTTCGCTGCGATTGGCGGGGCAGAGGCCCGCATAGCCCAGACCGCCTTTGTTTTCGGGTCAACCTCAATGCTGATCGGCATTGTCTCGACACCCCGGCTTCGCGCTTGGGCAAAGGTAAAGCTGGCCAAGCATTTTTTCAGCCACCGTTATGATTATCGCGTCGAATGGCTTCGCTTTACCGAGACGCTTGGCAAGCCGGGGGACGGGGCAGCGCCGCTCGACGCGCGCGTCGTCAAGGCGGTGGCCGATCTCACAGACTCGCCTGCTGGATTGCTGCTGGTGCCTGACAGGCAGGAGCTTGGCGTGGGCGTTGGGTGGAATTGGGACCGCCCTGATCTGCCGGTGAGCACAGCGCCCGGTCTTGCCCGTTATCTTGAGGCGACGGGCCAAATTATCGAACTTGATGCCGTGCGTGCCGACAAGAGGCGCGAGGCAAAAACCGACATGCTGCCCCACTGGATGCTTGATCGAGACGATGCTTGGGTTCTTGTGCCATTGGTGCATTTCGGGAAGCTGGCCGGTGCAATCTTGCTCGCGCGTCCGCCGGTTGATCGACGTCCTGACTGGGAAGACCTTGATCTGCTTCGGATCGCAGGCCGTCAGGCGGCAAGCTATTTGGCTGAGGCGCGCGCGCAAGAGGCATTGTCCGATGCGCAGCGCTTTGACGAATTTAACCGGCGCTTTGCTTTCATCATGCACGACATCAAGAATCTCGTCAGCCAGCTCAGCCTGGTTTCACACAATGCCGAACGCCATGCCGACAACCCCGCCTTTCGCGCCGACATGATCGCTACACTGAAGGATTCGACGACGCGGATGAATGATCTGCTTGCCCGATTGTCCCAGCATCACAATGTTCGGTCAGAAGCAGTCGCGCCGACAGCAATTGGTCCGCTTGTTGCGCGCGTGGCCGATGGTCGCCGCGCGCAGCATGCTGTCACCACCCGCTTGTTTGCGGAGCCGTGTGCGCTGGCTGATCCGGTTCGCGTCGAACAATTGCTTGGCCACCTCGTCCAGAATGCAATTGAGGCGAGTGATCATGATGATCCGGTGACGATCACCGTCGATCAGTCAGGTCATTTGGTTATCATCGATGTGATTGATCATGGCACCGGCATGGCACCTGCCTTTGTCCGTGACCGGCTGTTCAAGCCGTTCGTTTCATCAAAGCCGGGCGGCTTTGGGTTGGGGGCGTTTGAGGCACGGCAGCTGGCAGAGGCGATGGGGGGCCGGGTCGATGTCTTTAGCCGTGAAGGGGAAGGGACCCGGTTTCGGGTAACCTTGCCCGTTGCGGCCGCTGTGGAACACGCGCGTGAGCAGGCAGCATGAGCGGGCCAATGCGCAAATTGCTGATCATCGAGGATGATCTTGGCCTGCAGCGTCAGCTCCGATGGGCCTATGAGGGGTATGAGGTTTTTGTGGCAAGTGACCGCAGCGAGGCGATCAGCCTGGTCCGCGCCGAAGAACCTGACGTGGTAACGCTCGATCTTGGTCTACCGCCCGATCCCGACGGCGTGACCGAAGGTTTTGCAACGCTCGAAGCCATCCTGTCGCTCAAACCCGACACCAAGATCGTCGTCGCTTCAGGCCACGGCGCGCGGGAAAGCGCGCGTCAGGCGATTGAGCTGGGCGCATGGGATTTTTACCAGAAGCCGATTGATATCGACGCGCTTGGTCTGATCGTCGCGCGCGCGTTCCACGTTTATACGCTGGAATCAGAAAACCGGCGGCTGGCGCAAAATGTGTCAGCCCCAACGGTGCTTGGCGGGATAATCAGCGCTGCCCCAGAGATGATCAAGGTCATGCGCACCATTGAACGCGTTGCTGGTGCCGATGTTTCAGTCATGCTGCTGGGGGCAAGCGGTACCGGCAAGGAATTGCTTGCGCGCGGGCTCCATGATTCAAGCCCCCGCCACAAGGGTGCGTTTGTGGCAATTAATTGCGCTGCCATCCCCGAAACATTGCTCGAATCAGAGCTGTTTGGCCACGAAAAGGGGGCTTTTACCGGTGCGGTCAAGACCACCGAGGGCAAGATCGAGCAAGCCCAGGGCGGCACGCTATTTCTCGACGAAGTCGGCGACATTCCGCTTACGCTTCAGGTCAAGTTGCTGCGTTTTCTGCAAGAAAGGGTGATCGAGCGGATCGGCGGGCGCAAGCCGATCGCGGTTGATACGCGGATTGTCTGCGCGACGCATCAGGACGTTGATACGATGATTGCCGAGGGCCGCTTCCGCGAGGACCTTTATTATCGCCTTGCCGAAATCGTCATACGCATTCCCTCGCTTGCCGAACGGACTGGCGACGCCGGACTGCTGGCGCGACATTTTCTGGCCAAATACGCCAAGGCAATGCATTCACAGGTCACCAGCCTTGCGCCAGATGCGCGCGCCGCAATCGATAGCTGGCCCTGGCCGGGTAATGTGCGCGAACTGGAAAATCGCATGAAGCGCGCGGTGATCATGGCGGAGGGCAAGGCAATAACAGCGGCTGACCTTGATCTTGCCGAAGATGCGCCCGCGCTCCCGCTCAACCTGAAGGCAGCGCGTGAAACCGCTGATCGTCACGCCATTCGCCATGCCCTTTCACGTGCAGAGGGCAATATCTCAAACACCGCAAAGCTGCTCGGTATTAGTCGCCCGACGCTTTACGATTTGCTGAAATCTTATGATCTCCATGCATAAACGCTTCCGCTTCATGGCGCTCGGTGCGCTGATCACCTTGGCCGGCATTGCTTTTGTAATGCTGAGCCAGTCAGGCCCTGCCAAAGCATCGGCATCCGGATCGCGGCATGAACTCAGGCTCAGCTTCGCCCTGCTCAACCGCGGTGAGGCGACATCGGCACGCAGCCATGCGTTAAAGGCGGTCGCGGCTGACCCCAGTTGGGGTCTTGCCCATGCCGTATTGGCGCGGACGTATCTGGTGCTTGGCGAGGGGCTGGCGGCACAGGCGGCGCTGGGCCGCGCTCGTGATGCCGGGTTTGATCCGGGGCGCAGCCATCATTTGCTCGCGCATGCATTGCTGCTGCAAGGTCAAAATGATCGCGCGTTGGTCGAGGCCGCCAAGGCAGAGCCACGCTACGCTGGCTATGCCGTGCGGGTAGCCGCAAAGGCCTTGGCCGCAAACGGCAATTTGCCCGCAGCGCAGCAACTCCTCGCTGAAGTGCTGCGCGCGTCAGATGGCGCAAATATCGACGCTTGGGTTGATCTTGGGCGGGTGCGACAACAATCGAGCGATGTGGCAGGCGCAATCGATGCCGCGCACCGCGCACTCGCGCTTGATCGTGGCAACGTCGATGCGCTTGTTCTGCACGGCGAACTAATCCGGGACCAATATGGACTGGTGGCGGCGCTTCCCTGGTTTGAAACCGCGTTAAAGGTTGATCCCTGGCGCCATGATGCGTTGATTGATTATGCCGCGACGCTTGGCGATATCGGCCGTTATTCCGATATGCTTGATGCGACACGGCGCGCGCTCGCTGCTCGCCCCGGTAGCCCGGATGCGCTGTATCTTCAGGCCGTGATGGCCGCGCGAGCGGGTAATGATGTTCTTGCCGGCAGCCTGCTGAAGCGGACGGGATCGGCGCTTGTCGGCCATCCGGGTCCGTTGATGCTGGGCGCGGTGCTCGATTACTCGGCTGGGCGTTATCAGCAGGCGATTGACCAGTGGCGCGGTGTGCTTGGGGTCCAACCGATGAACATTGCGGCGCGGCGTTTGCTTGGCGCGGCCTTGTTGCAGGGCGGTGATGCGCGCGGTGCGCTTGCGGTGTTACGTCCGCTCGCCCTGCGTGGCGATGCTGACAGCTACACCCTCTCGCTGGTTGGACGCTCGTTTGAACAAACCGGCGAACGCGATTGGGCGTTTAAGTTTCTCGATCAGTCAGCTTACCCCATCCGCGAAGGGACGAATCCCTTTGGTGAATATGATGATCCAGCCAAGGCGGGTGCCGCAGCGGCTGCTGCACCGGGCGATCCAGTCAAGGCCGTACTGTTCGTCCGCGCGCTGGTTGATGCAGGGCGACCCGCCGATGGCCTTGCCGCAGCCCGACAATTGGCCCTGCGCTTCCCGGGCGCGCCGCAATCTTACTTGCTTGTCGGCGATACGCTGATGGTGATGAAGCGGTATCGCGACGCCGCCGCTTCCTATCGTCGCGCTGCCGACCTGCGCTTTGACGAGCCAACCATGCTTCGCACCGTCGATGCGCTGGGCCGGTCGGGGGAACGCGAGTATGCCGCCACCGTTTTGGCGCTGTTCCTCAGCCAGAATCCTCAGAACATTGCGGCGCAGCGCCTGACCGCGCATTGGCAGATTGCAGCGGGTGACTGGGACGGGGCGGTCAATACGCTTGAGACGCTGCGTGCGCGGATCGGCAATCGTGATGCAGCGATGCTCGCAGAACTTGCCTATGCCTATGTCGGTAATGACGAGGTAGAAGTGGCACGGCGTTATGCGGCGGCGGCTTACCGGCTTGCGCCGCTCAATCCGGCGGTGGTCGATGCCTATGGTTGGGTCTTGCATCTCGCCGGGGAGCAGGACCTGGCGCTCCAGCTGATGCAAAAGGCCGTGTCGATTGCGCCGTCACCGATCAGCGTTAGGTGGCATTTTGCGCAGGTGCTCGCTGAGGCCGGTCGCCGTGACGATGCGGTCACCGAAATGCAGCGACTCCTCGCCGACCCGGCGTTCGAGGATCGCCTCGCCGCAACCGAATTGCTCAAGAAGCTGCGCTAGCGCATCGAGCCTCAAACTCGGTTCATTCCAAATTCGCCACCCCTGTGGAGCCGGCCCCATCGCCTCGACAACTGAGTTGGTGACGACGTCGGAGTCAGGTCGCGCTGCTCACCCCTCCACCAGTTCCGCCAGTTCGAGCCAGCGCCGTTCGGACACCTCTTTTTCCGTCCGCGCGGCTTCAATCGCCTTGGTCAGCATATCAAACCGCGCAAAATCGCGGGCGTAAAGGCCGGGATCGGCAAGCGTCGCCTCATCGCGCGCAATCACCCCCTCCAGCGTCTCGATGCGCTTGGGCAGCAAATCATAATCGCGCTGGTCCTTGTAGGTTAGCTTGACCCTGGCAGGCGGCGGGGGCGGCGGCACAGCAGCAGCCGCGCGCTTGGCGGTTCCCGACTTGGTCGGCGCCACGCGTTGTGCGCGCTGCCGCTCCCAATCCTGATAGCCGCCCGCAACCACATCGACATGCCCGCTGCCATCAAGCCCGAGCGTGATCGTAACGGTGCGATCCAGAAAATCGCGGTCATGGCTGACGATCAGGACGGTCCCTTCATAATCGCCGATGACCTCCTGCAACAGATCAAGCGTTTCCAGATCGAGATCATTGGTCGGCTCGTCGAGCACCAGCAGGTTCGATGGCCGCGCAAATTCGCGCGCGAGCAACAAGCGTGATCGTTCCCCGCCTGACAGCGACGCAATCTTTGCATCGACCATGTTGGGATCGAACAGGAATTCCTTCAGATAGCCGATGATGTGCTTCTTTGCGCCCTGCACCTCGATCCAGTCGCCGCCGTCGGTCAGCACATCGCGTACCGTCTTTTCGGGCGCCATCAGGCTGCGCTGCTGATCGATAATCACCCCGTCGAGCGTCTTGGCAAGCCGGACATGGCCGATGTCAGGCGCAAGCTCCCCCGTGAGCAGCTTGAGCAATGTCGTCTTGCCAGCGCCATTGCGCCCGACGATCCCGATCCGGTCGCCGCGCGTCACCCGCAAGGTCAGATCATCAATGATCGTGCGCTCGCCAAATTTCTTGGTGATCGCCTTGGCATCGATGACGGTCTTGGTGCGGACGTCGTCATTGCCGATCGTGAGATTGGCCGACCCTTGCGGCCCCATCATCGCCGCCCGCGTCGCGCGCATCTCGAATAGCTTGGAGAGCCGCCCTTGGTTGCGCCGCCGCCGCCCCGTTACGCCGCGGAGCAGCCAATGCTCCTCCAGCTTCAGCTTGGCATCGAGCTTTTCGGCATTGCGCTGTTCTTCGGCATAGACCTGCTCGGTCCACGCCTCAAACCCGCCAAAGCCAATTTCCGCCCGCCGGATCGCGCCGCGATCAAGCCACAGCGTCTGCCGCGTCAGCCGGGTCAAAAAGGTGCGATCATGGCTGATGGCAACAAACGCGCCATTAAACCGCGCAAGCCAGGTCTCCAGCCACTCAATCGCGGCGATATCAAGATGATTGGTCGGCTCATCGAGCAGCAACACGTCGGGCCCCTGCGCCAGCGCCCGCACAATCGCCGCGCGCCGCCGCTCCCCGCCCGAAGCACTTGCCGCCTCGCGCGTCAGATCAATCCCGAGCTGATCGGCAATCGCGTCGGCCTCATATTGGATCGGCGCGTCAGGCTCGGCCATCACGAAATCACCCAGCGTTGCAAAGCCTGCGACCGACGGGTCCTGTTCGAGCAGGATCACCTTGGTTCCCGGCACAATCGTGCGCCTGCCCTCGTCACTGTCGATCCGTCCGGCGATCAGCTTGAGCAACGTTGTCTTGCCAGCGCCATTCCGCCCGATCAGCGCGAGCCGGTCGCGCGCGCCGATATGGATATCAAGCCCGCGGAACAGCCAGCCCGATCCCTGAACAAGTCCCAGATTTTCATATGCGAGTATTGGTGCGGCCATAACCGGGGCACGTAGCGGGCGCAGCGCAGTGGGGCAAGGCGCGGTGGCGCGCGGTGGCGGCATGATCAACCGGAGGCTTTTGAGCAAATGCGCAATGGTCGCTTGCTGCCCCGGCGCGACGTTGCAAACGCTGGCGGCTTCGCGGATGGATCACCACCACGACGCTCCGCATACGCTGATGGATCGATCCTTGTCGCTCCCTGTCCAGCGATTGGGCACGCCATCAGCTCAACTCGTGGTCAATCCTTTGAATTAATTGGCAATGCCATCCAAACCAGATTTTTCCCGTGAAGAAGCATGATCAATATGTTGCGCTTTCCCTCCGCGCGGGCGACGGCAATTGAATCGGTAAGCTGCACCGTCGAAACCAACGGCTTGCCTGCCAGCCCCACGATAATGTCGCCAACGGCAATTCCCCGCGCCGCGCCGGGACTATTTGGCGCTACTTTGACGACAATCAGGCCACCTGCAGCCTCATTCTGCCCGGCAACTTCATTCATGCTGCTCGTGGTCCCGGCAAGCTCAAGGCCGGACAGTGAAACGAACGAGTCTGGAGCAGCTACACCCGCGAGCTCCTTGGCGCGAACCGCCGCGTCAGGCTTTGAGACGGGAACCAGTTCAACCGCCAGCGGCTTGCCATTGCGCCAAAGTTTGAATTGGACATTGCTACCAGCCTCAAAGCTCGCCACCTCGGCTGACAGGGCGCCGATTCCGTTGACGGCACGGCTATCCACCGCCAGCACGACATCCGCAGCCGCAATGCCGGCGCGATCGGCCGGGCTGCCTGCCACGACATTGGTGACGAGCACGCCGTCACTTGATGACAGACCCAGCGCGTCCGCCATATCGCCCGTCAAATTCGTTACGCCGAGCCCCAATTGGGTGCGGCTCACCTTGCCTTGAACCAGCAATTCCGCGACCACCCGCTGCGCCATGGCTGCCGGCAACGAAAAGCCAATGCCGATATTGCCGCCAGCGGAGGCCATGATTGCGGTGTTAATTCCGACAACCCGTCCGCCCATGTCAAGTAATGGCCCGCCGCTGTTGCCCTGGTTGATCGCGGCATCGATCTGCAGAAAATCATGATATGGTCCGGTGCCCAGCGTTCGCCCGCGGCCAGAAATGATCCCGGCGGATACCGAGCCGCCAAGCCCAAATGGCGAGCCGACCGCCGTGATATCTTCGCCAGCGGAAATCTTGTCGCTATCCCCCCACGTCAACGCGGGATAGCAGCGTGACAAAGCTTCCATGCGGAGCAGGGCGATATCGGTCCGCTCATCGCTGCCCACAAGCGTAGCACCCCTTGTGCTGCCATCGGCCAGCCGCACCGTGATCTGGGTGGCCTGCGCTACGACATGTTCGTTGGTCACCACCAGCCCATCGCCCGAAACGATAAACCCGCTGCCAAGCGATTGCTTTGTGCTGGCCTGTGTTTCGCGGATCGCATCGCCCAGCACTTCCTCATAGCTTTCATTGGTATCCGGGCTAAACCGCGCCTCCACCTGAACGACCGCCGGCATGACCGCCGCTACGATGTTCGAGCGCTTCGATCCTGCTGGTGGCAGTTTCAATGGCCCGCACACCGCATTTGCCGCGACTGGCATGAGCAGGGTGATGAAGCCGACAAAAAACAAACGCCACATATGGGTTCCTCGAATCGCTGCGGCCGCGGTGCGCGACGCCTTGTATTGCCCGGCAATAACCGCAGTTGGGATTTTTCCTAGGTGGCGTGAAGCGGCTTGCGCATCAGCGGCGCTCGTGGTGGTTGCGCATAGCCGGGTCACCGGTAATTTTGTATCCGCCCGCGACCCTGATGAATATCAGC
>JBBQAU010000017.1:0-19926 GCA_038316685.1 Sphingomonadales bacterium | reverse complement strand
TACTTTCATCGGTTCATGGCCGTGGTGCTTTGGCCTGGCCTGGGTCGGCATGGTGCTCGGCGACAAATGGAACAGTGACCCGCGCGTCAAAGCCGCGTTCCACAGCGCCGATCTATTGATCGGTGTGATCGGCGTGATCGTTGTCGCGCTGTATGTGCGCCATAAGCTCAAGGGGCTGCGCGCGGCGGAGTGAGGTTTGGCAAGCTTAACGAGCCTTGGTGTAAGGTTCCGATTACGGACGTAACAGATACTCGTGCCGGCATCCTGAGCGTGTTTCAGCATCCATCTCTCCACAAAAGAACGCGTCGCTTCTGACGCAGTGGGCGCTTAAACAAGGTTGAGCATGACGGTGGTGGGGTTAGGACGGCTAACCACAACAATCAGACGCTCACCCCTCACCCCTCACCCCTCACCCCTCACCCCTCACCCAACCGCGCCGCCGCAGCCAGTGTCCGCTCGTCGCGGCCCGGTGCGGCCTTTGCCGCCAGCGCCTCATAGCGCGTGATTGTATCGGCGTCGGCGCGCGCGGGATTGCCTGAATCGAAGGGCGGAGACGGATCATATTCAAGGCTGAGTTGCACGAGCCGGGCGTGTGCCTCGCCGCGGATCGCCGCCGTCAGGGCTAGGCCAAAGTCGATACCCGCCGTCACGCCGCCGCCGGTGACGCGGTTGCCATCAAAAACAACCCTTTCGTGCACCGGGATCGCGCCAAATGCGGCGAGGAGGTGATGCTGTGCCCAATGCGTCGTCGCGCGGTAGCCACGCAGCAAGCCCGCCGCGCCCAGGATTATCGATCCGGTACACACGCTCGTTACCCAGGTCGCGCTTTCACCAGTGCGGCGGACCCAATCCAAGGTCGCTGCATCCTCAATCGCGTCGTTGACGCCAAAGCCGCCAGGGACGCACAATATGTCGGGCATGACTGCCTCGTCCAGCGTCGTCGTTGGCAGCAGCGCAAAGCCCGCATCGGTCATCACCGGCTCCATGTCCTTCGCGACGAGATCGATCGTCGCATTGCCGAGCCGCGAAAGGACTTGCGCGGGGCCCGTCAAATCGAGCTGGGTGACGTTGGGGAAGAGCAAAAACGCAACGCGGATTGGGGTCATTTCAGCCATGGGGACTCTCCTTGTTGAAAGGGAATGCCCAGGCGATGCGGCGGTCAGTGTCTCGCGCTCCCCGGTGGTGCTCCACCTGATCGCCAGTTACGCGGACCCCCGGCTGATAGCCTCAACCCGCTGGGTCCGCCAGCGTAAAAGCAAAGAAAATGATCGTCGCCGTCGCCATCACCAGGGTTGCTGTCCAGCCCAGCATGGTGCGCCCAATCGGCAGCGTCAGCCGCCCCATCGCGCGCGGGTTGCGCACGATCAGCATCATCACGGCCATCAGGGGTGCTGCAAGGACACCGTTGACGATAGCTGCCCAATAGAGCGCACGCACCGCATCAATCCCGACGAGGTTGAGGCTGGCGCCAGCGAGCGTCGTCACCGCAATCGTGCCATAAAACAACCGCGCATCAAGCGGCTTGGCATCAAGGCTGCCCGCCACGCCGAGCATTTCCGTTACCGCATAGGCAGCCGACCCCGCGAGCACCGGCACCGCGAGCAGGCCCGTGCCAATAATCCCCAGCGCAAACATCGCAAACGCAAAGTCGCCCGCGACAGGTCGCAACGCTTCTGCCGCCTGCGCCGAGGTCGCGATATCAGTCACGCCGTTTGCATTGAGCGTAGCGGCGGTGGCAAAGACAATCGACAGCGACACCAGCGTGCTGAACGCCATACCAACCAACGTGTCGGTCCTGATCCGCGCCAGTTCCGGCCCCGCTTCCTTCGGGGTGATGCAGAGCGGCTTGGTGTGGTGGCGATGTTCCTCCTCAATCTCCTGGCCTGCCTGCCAGAAGAAGAGATAGGGGCTGATCGTCGTGCCCAAAATCGCGACAAGGGCGGTGGCATACGCCGCGTTCCATTGGATTTCGGGCACCACCAGCGAGATGAGCGCACGGCCCCACGGCACCTGCGCGACAATCACCACCGCGACATAGCTGAACAGCGACAGCGTCGTCCATTTCAGGATCGAGGCATAGCGCGGATAATTGAGCGCGACCTCCAGCACAACACACACAATGCCCAAGGCCAATGTATAGAGTGTCGCGTTGCCACCGATCAGCAGCTGCACCGCTGCGCCCATCGCGCTCAGATCAGCGCCAAGATTGATGATATTGGCAACGAGCAGCAGCAGCACCATCGCCCACAGCAGCGGCCGCGGATAATGCCGCCGCAAATTTTGCGCGATGCCCGCCCCCGTCACCCGCCCAATCCGCGCCGCGACCTCCTGAATCGCGACCATCAAGGGGAAGGTGAGCACGAAGGTCCAGGACAGGCCATAGCCGAACTGCGCGCCGACCTGGCTGTGCGTGCCGATACCGCTCGGATCATCATCGGCCGCGCCGGTGATTAGTCCCGGCCCTAGCACGGCGAGCGCCGCCGACAGGCCAGCGGGCGGCGGGCGGTCGGGTGGTCGGGTTGTCGCTGGCGAATGGGTCTTAGCCATCACTCCCCGTCGCATGGTGCCCCGACCAAAGCAAATGAGCCGGACTTGGCAGACGTGGCTGTAATGATGCGATTTTCGAGGCTATTACCATGCCCGCGCGCTGGGTATGGACGTGCAAGCCAATGGAATAGTGTCAATGGCCAACCGCGCCGCCCGCCTCGCCATTACTAACCGCACCGGCAACCGCACCGGCACTGGCAACCCAAGCGGCGGGGGGCGGAATTGCCGAGTTGCAAAAAATACCGCCAGCGTAATTTTGCGGGACTATGCAAGAGGATGCAGCCCGGCGAGGGCAAATTCAGTGCTTGTATCCGCGACAATCTGACCAACCTGTCGATGGCCTGCCAGCAGTCGCTGATCGCGCTGCGCGGTCAGGGCGCACGTCGCAGGCCATAAGGCGGGCAGCGTCGGGGTGGACGCACCCCCGATTATCGGGATAGTCGCGGCACTGTTTGCGTTAAGGGCAATCCGATTACCACGACCCAACCGACCCTTGCAGTACCGACCGGCTGGGCCTTTGCGATTGATCGTGGCGGTACCTTTACCGATATTATCGGCAGGCGCGGTGACGGGCTGGTTGTCACCCGGAAGCTGTTGTCGGAAAATCCTGGCCACTATGACGATGCGGCCGTTGCCGGGATTGGCCTGATTCTGGGCGAACTGGGCGGTCTGGCGCACAGTGTGAAGATGGGGACGACAGTTGCGACCAATGCGCTGCTCGAGCGCAAGGGCGAGCCGGTGTTGCTGGCGATCACGCAGGGGTTCGGCGATGCGCTGCGGATCGGCTATCAGGCGCGACCTGATATTTTTGCGCGCAATATCATCCTCCCCGAGCCTCTTTATAGCCAAGTCGTCGAGATTGAGGAGCGCGTGACGGCGGCGGGAGAGATACTGGTGCCGCTTGATCTGGATGCTGCACACACAGCACTCACGGCAGGGTTTGATGCGGGGTGGCGTGCGGTCGCGATTGTGCTGATGCATGGCTGGCGCTGGAGCGCGCATGAGGTGGCCCTCGCCAAGATCGCCCGCGCGATTGGCTTCACCCAGGTTTCAACCAGTCACGAAACCGGGCCGCTTATCAGGCTGATCGGGCGCGGCGATACGACGGTTGCCGACGCTTATCTGTCACCGGTGCTGCGACGTTATGTTGACCGCACAGTCGCAGGGTTGGGCGAGGCGACTGATCTGTTGTTCATGCAATCAAGCGGCGGGCTGACCGATGCGCGCACGTTTCGCGGCAAGGATGCGGTGCTTTCGGGGCCAGCGGGCGGGATTGTCGGGATGGTCCGGTCTGCCACCGAGGCCGGGTTTGATCATATCATCGGCTTCGATATGGGTGGCACCTCCACCGATGTCTCGCATTATGCAGGCATGTATGAACGCAGCACCGAGCGGATGGTGGCGGGCGTGCGG
Organism: Sphingomonadales bacterium; assembly: GCA_038316685.1. GTDB lineage: Bacteria > Pseudomonadota > Alphaproteobacteria > Sphingomonadales > Sphingomonadaceae > Sphingomonas. The sequence goes on along the minus strand of JBBQAU010000017.1, from coordinate 15,966 downwards.
ATCCGCGCACCGATGCTGGAAATCAACACGGTTGCAGCGGGTGGCGGATCGGTCTGTTCATTTGAGGGCGGGCGGTTGCGGGTCGGGCCGCAATCGGCAGGCGCAGTGCCGGGGCCTGCCTGTTACCGGCGCGGCGGGCCGCTGACGGTTACGGATTGCAATGTGATGCTTGGCAAGATCAGGCCCGATCATTTCCCGGCGGTCTTTGGCGCGGGCGGCGACCAGCCGATTGATGCAGCGATTGTGACTGATCAGCTGAGCCTAATCGCGGCGGCGGTTGCGGCTGAGACGGGCGTGGCGATGACACCCGTCGCGCTTGCGCAAGGGTTTATCGAGATTGCGGTCGACACCATGGTGCGCGCGATCAAGGCGATATCGACCGCGCGCGGCCATGATGTCAGCCGCTATGTGCTCGCCTGTTTTGGCGGGGCGGGCGGGCAGCATGCCTGTCTGGTCGCCGAGGCGTTGGGGATCGGGCAAGTAATGATCCACCCGCTCGCCGGCATTCTGTCAGCCTATGGCATCGGCCTTGCCGACCGTACCGCGCTGCGCCAGCGGACCTTTGCGCACCCCCTGGTGCCGGACAGCGCGCGTGCGCTTCATGATGCGCTGGCGACTCTTTCGGCAGAGGCAGAGGGTGAGCTGATCGTGCAGGGCGTTGTATCAGACATCATCGAAGTGCAGCGGCGCGTCGCGATCCGTTATGATGGCAGCGACAGCGTCATCGAACTGCCATTGGCCGATATTGCCGCAATGGCAGCTGCCTTCAGCACTGCGCACCGCCAGCGCTTTGGCTTTGTCGATGCCCAATCCGGACTGATCATCGATACAATCATCGCCGAGGCCATTGGGCGTGAGCCGATGATGGCAGGGCAGAATGTGTCCCTGCCGACGCATCCCGCTCTGCCAATCACCGACGGGGGCTGGCCGCTGTATCAACGCGCGCGGCTTGCCGCTGCCCAGAATATCGCAGGCCCCGCAATTATCGTCGATCCGCTGGCAACGACGGTGGTTGAACCGGGCTGGTCGGCGATGCTCGACGCCCACGCCAATCTGATCCTGACCGCCACCACCCGCCAAACGCTCCCAGCAGCGGCAGGCACCGACGCTGATCCCATCCAGCTGGAGATTTTCAACAGCCTGTTCATGGCAATTGCGGAACAGATGGGCGTGGTGCTGCAAAACACGGCTTCGTCGGTCAACATCAAGGAACGGCTTGATTTTTCGTGCGCAGTGTTCGACCAAAGCGGCGCGCTGATCGCCAACGCGCCGCATATCCCGGTGCATCTCGGATCGATGGGCGACAGCATCCAGACCATCATTGCCGCACGCGGAAAAGGCCCAGATGGTCTGCCCGCCGACGGGCGCGGAATGATCCCAGGCGATGCCTATGTCCTGAACGCGCCCTATCGCGGCGGCACGCATTTGCCCGACATTACCGTCATCACGCCGGTGTTCGTCGATGGCGATGCCGATCCCGCCTGGTATGTCGCGGCGCGCGGCCACCATGCCGATATTGGCGGGATTGAACCCGGATCAATGCCCGCCAACAGCCGGTCGATTTTGGACGAAGGCGTATTGATCGATAATGAACTGCTGGTCGATGCGGGCGTCTTACGCGCCGAGGCTTTCCACACGCTGCTGACGGCGGGCAAATGGCCCGCGCGCCGCCCCGATCAAAACCTGTCCGACATCAAGGCGCAGATCGCCGCCTGCGCCAATGGTGCTGCCGAACTGCGACGGATTGCCAGTATCTATGGCCGCGCGGTGATCGACGCCTATATGCGACACGTCATGGCCAATGCCGAGGAAGCGGTGCGGCGATTGATTGCAGGGCTCGTCGATGGCCAATTTGCTTATCCAATGGACAATGGCGCTGTTGTGCGAGTTCGCGTGACGGTCGATCATCTGAGCCGATCCGCCATCGTCGATTTTGCCTGGACCAGTGCGCAGCTTGGGGACAATTTCAACGCGCCTTATTCTATCTGCCGCGCCGCCACGCTTTACGTCTTTCGCACGCTCGTTGACGATGCGATCCCGATGAATGATGGCTGTTTGCGCCCGATTACGCTCAGGGTGCCCGAAGGTTCAATGCTCAACCCGCGCTTTCCCGCCGCCGTCGTCGCTGGCAATGTCGAGACGAGCCAGGTGGTTACCGACGCGTTGTTCGCCGCCTGCGGCGCGCTCGCCCCAAGCCAGGGAACGATGAACAACTTCACCTTTGGCGATGCGACCCGCCAATATTATGAGACCATCGCCGGGGGCGCGGGCGCTGGGCCTGACTTTGACGGAGCCGATGCTGTCCAGACGCACATGACCAACAGCCGCCTGACTGATCCGGAGATATTGGAGACGCGTTATCCGGTGCTGCTCGAACGCTTTGCCATTCGGCGCGGCTCTGGCGGCGCCGGGCGGCATCATGGCGGCGACGGGGTCGTGCGCGCAATCCGGTTTTTGCAACCCATGCACGCCGGGATCCTCTCCAATCGTCGGATCGTACCGCCTGCCGGACTCGCCGGAGGCAGCGCGGCGCAACCCGGCATCAACCGCATCAAGCGCGCCGATGGCCGCATCGAGAAACTCGGGTCGACCGCAGCCGTCGAAATGGAGGCGGGCGATTGCTTCATAATTGAGACACCCGGCGGCGGCGGATTTGGTGCACCGTGAATTACTGGCTGCTGATGGGCATTTTGGTTGTCGTGATTGGCTTTGTGCTGCGCTTGAACCCGTTGCTGGTGGTTGCGTCCGCTGCACTCGCGACGGGTATGGCAGCGGGGATGACGCCGCTGTCGATCCTGGCCGCGTTTGGCAAATCCTTTAACGAAAGCCGCTTCGTCACGATCATCTATATCCTGCTGCCGGTGATTGGCGTGCTCGAACGATACGGCCTGCAGCAACGCGCCCGCGCGCTCATCAGCGGCGTCAAAGGCGCATCAACCGGGCGGTTGCTGATCGGCTATCTGCTGTTCCGGCAAGTTAGCGCTGCGCTCGGGCTGGTCTCGATTGCGGGCCATGCGCAAACCGTGCGGCCGCTGGTTGCACCAATGGCGGAGGCGGCAGCGGAGTTGCAGCTGCCCGATCTTGATCCCCCGACGCGCGACCGCGTGAAGGCACTGGCGGCAGCGACGGATAATGTCGGGCTGTTTTTTGCTGAGGATATCTTCGTCGCGATTGGATCAATCCTGCTGATCATCGGCTTTCTCAAGCAGAACGGGATTGAACTCACCCCGTTTGAGCTGTCGGTCTGGGCGATCCCGAGCGCGTTTGCCGCGTTTGCGATTCATGGCGCGCGGCTGCTGCTGTTCGACCGCTGGCTCGCGCGCAGACGCGGCGCATGATCGGCCTGCCCGCGCTCTATCTGCTCGCCGGAGCGGTGTTTGCGATTTTCGCAGTTTTAAGCCTTTGCGACCCGAGCAACGCAAAACGAATCGGCAATGCCACTTTTTGGGGCCTGCTGGCGGTCAGTTTTGTCGCGGGCGACCGGATCGGCGATGTCGGCAATGGGGTGCTGGCGCTGGGCCTGGTGGCGCTGGCGGGATTGGGGCTGATGGGTCGCGGTACTCCGGCGACGACCTCCGCAGACGAACGCAGCGAGTCCGCCAATCGGCTCGGCAACCGCCTGTTCCTACCTGCGCTGATCGTGCCGGTGACTGCACTGATCGGCACTTTTTTCCTCAAAGACAGCGGCTGGATCGACCCCAAGCAGGTGACGCTGGTTTCGCTTGGCATTGGCGTGCTCATCGCGCTTGCCACCTGTTATCTCTGGCTGAAGCCGCCGGTGTTGGCCCCGTGGCAGGAAGGGCGTCGGTTGATGGATTCGGTCGGTTGGGCCGCCGTCTTACCGCAAATGCTCGCCTCGCTCGGCGCATTGTTTGCGCTGACGGGTGTTGGACAAGTCGTCGGCGGTCTGGCGGGGGCGGCGATCCCGTCGGGGAATTTGTTCGCAGCGGTGTCCGCCTATGCCATCGGCATGGCGTTGTTCACGATGATCATGGGCAATGCCTTTGCTGCCTTTCCAATCATGACCGCGGCGATTGCCCTGCCGATCCTTGTTGGGCGATTCGGGGGCGACCCGGCGATCATCTGCGCGATTGGGATGCTCGCTGGCTTTTCGGGGACGCTGATGACGCCGATGGCCGCCAATTTCAACATTGTCCCCGCCGCCCTGCTCGAATTGCAGGACCGCAATGCCGTGATCAAGGCGCAGATCGGCACCGCGCTGCCGCTGCTCGCGGTCAATTTGCTGCTTATCTATTTTCTGGGGTTTCGCTGATGCTGACTGCTGATCTTGCCAGCCAATTTGCCGAGATTGCGCTGGGCCATGTGACGCGTGAATATCCGCATAAGCTTGATCATGCGATGCTGGGGCCGGACGATGTGCGTGGGCCGCGCGATCTCCACCCGATCTTCTTTGGCAGCTATGACTGGCATAGTTGCGTCCATGGTTACTGGCTGCTGCTGAGAGTACGGCGGGCGTTTCCAGCCCTTCCGGTGAGCGCCCGCATTGAGGCACTGATTGATGCAATGGTGACGCCGCAATCGGTGGAGGCCGAGCGCGCCTATCTCGACCGGCCCTCCTCCGCTGGTTTTGAGCGGCCTTATGGCTGGGCCTGGGTGCTGGCGTTGCATGCCGAGGCGGCACGATCGGACCGGCCTGGTTGGGCGACACTACTTGAACCGCTGGCGCTCGCCTTTGCCGCACGGTTCGCAGCGCATCTGCCCAAGCTGACCTATCCGATCAGGGTTGGCACGCATTACAACACAGGCTTTGCGATGATCCTCGCGCATGACTGGGCGGTCGATCATGATCCCAGGCTCGCTGCGCTAATCGAGGCGCGGGCGCACGATTATTTCGGCGGTGATCGCGATTGTCAGGCTTGGGAGCCGGGCGGCGATGAATTCCTGTCGTCCGCGCTGACCGAGGCGCATTGCATGGCGCAGTTGTTGCCCCGGGCGGCGTTTGCGCAATGGTTTAACGCGTTCCTGCCGCGTTTTGCTGAAGCGCAACCCGCCAGCCTGTTCACCCCCGCGACGGTGTCCGACCGATCCGACGGCAAGATCGCCCATCTCGACGGCTGCAACCTTAGCCGCGCATGGTGCCTGAAAGTGATTGCCGACGCGCTGGAGGGCGAGATTGCAGACATCGCAATCCAATCGTCCGCACGTCACCTGGCCGCATCGCTGCCGTATATCGCTGGCGATTACATGGGCGAACATTGGCTGGCGACATTTGCCTGTCTCGCCATGATCGGGGTGCGCTAAGCTGGGAAGCGGACATTGTATGTGTCAATTGTTAGCTTGTCGGCGCCATCCGCGCGACTATGATGCAAGGCTATTCAGGAGACAGGCCGTGCCGACACTCAAAGCCAATGGGATTGACCTATATTATGAGGCGAAAGGCGCGGATGATGCGCCTGCGATCCTGCTCGTGATGGGCCTCGGCACGCAGATGATTGCCTGGCCCGAGCCGTTTGTTGATGGGCTGGTCGCGGCTGGATACCGCGTCATCCAGTTTGATAATCGCGACATTGGCAAATCAACCCGGCTTGATGGCGCGTTTGCGGTCCACCCGATCCGGGCTATTGTCTCCTCGCGGTTGCGGCTGCGCTGGCCGGTCGCTTACCGGTTAAGCGACATGGCCAAGGACGCGGTCGCGTTGCTTGATGCGCTGAATGTGCCTGCCGCGCATGTCGTCGGCGTCTCGATGGGCGGGATGATCGCTCAGCATCTGGCCGCCACGCATGCAGACCGTGTGCTGAGCTTAACCTCGATCATGTCATCAAGCGGCGCACCGGGCCTGCCGGGTGCAGCAAAAGACCTAACCAAACGCCTGCTCGCGCGGCGTCCGGCAAAAATCACCCGCGATATTGCAGTTGTGGGGGGTGCCGAAATGCTTCGCGCGATTGCTTATCCCGATCCCGCCCGTCCCGACAGCGCCTTTGCCGATATGGCCGGGCGCGCCTTTGATCGTGGTTACAACCCGATGGGGGTCAGGCGGCAATTGCTGGCAATTATCGCTGATGGCAGTCGCGCCGCCTTGCTCGACAAAATCCGCGTGCCAACGCTCGTCGTGCATGGCAGCGCCGACCGGCTGGTGCCGCTTGCCAATGGCGAGGATGTCGCGCGCCGCGTGATGGGCGCTCGAATGGAAGTAATTGACGCGATGGCGCATGATCTTCCGCCGTCGCAGGTGGACCGGATGGTCACGCTGATCGTCGATCATGTCGGTGGGGTCGCTACCCCTGCCCGCAAGGCTGCAGCTGCATGAGGCGCGCTGCCTTTGCGCTGATGCTCGCGATTGCCACGCCGGCGCTGGCCGCTGACCCCACCGATTTTGCCGCGCCCGGTGTGCCGCCACTCCGCGACCGCGCGGCGGCACAGGACCGGCTGTTGAAGGCCAGGCTCGATCAGGTCATCCCCCGGCTGATGCGCGCGCAAAAGGTCGATATGTGGATATTGGTCGCGCGCGAATATGCCGAGGACCCGGTCGTGCGATCCATGCTGCCTGCGACATGGATGTCGGCGCGGCGGCGCACCGTCCTCATCTTCTTTGACCGTGGTGGTGACAAGGGCGTCGAACGGCTGGCGGTGGCGCGCTATCCTGTCGGCGATGTCTTCCCGACCGCGTGGGAGCCTGAGAAACAGCCCGATCAATGGACGCGCATTGCCGACCTCGTGCGTGATCGCAACCCGGCGACGATCGCCATCAATATCTCGGATAACTTCGCGCTCGCCGATGGGTTGACCGTCAGCCAGTATCGCCAGTTGACCAAGGCGCTGGGTCCGCTCGCTGATCGGCTCGTCAGCCATGATGGTCTGGCGCTGGGCTGGCTCGAGACGCGCACACCCCAGGATATGGCGGTTTACGCAACGATCATGCGCAGCGCGCACGCGATGATCGCGCAAGGCCTGTCAGAGGCGGTCATTACACCGGGCGTCACCACGACGCAGGATGTCGTGTGGTGGTATCGTGAGCGGCTTGCTGATCTCAGGCTTGAAAACTGGTGCCAGCCCAGCGTTTCAATCCAGCGCCCGAACCAGAACAGCGGTGCCGTCGCCAACCAGACAATCCCCGAGGCGCAGGTGATTGAAGCGGGCGATCTGCTGCATGTCGATTTTTGCGCAGGCATGCTCGGGTTGAAAACCGATACCCAGCAAATGGCCTATGTGCTGAAACCCGGCGAAACATCCGCCCCGGCCGGGCTGATCGCGGGTATGGCAGCGGCGAACCAGATGCAGGATATCCTGATCAGCAATTTCCGTGCTGGGCAAACCGGCAACCAGCTGCTCGCCGCCGCGCGCAAGGAAGCACTGGCGGCGGGGCTCAAGCCGATCATCTACAGCCATGCGATCGGCACCCACGGCCACGGCGCAGGGCCGTGGATTGGTGCATGGGAGGATCAACGCGGGCTACCGGGCGTCGGCGATTATCCGATTAACCCCGATACCGCCTGGTCAATCGAACTCGCAGCGATGAAAGCCGTGCCCGAATGGGGCGGGCAGGAAGTCCGCTTTGCGCTTGAGGTCGATGGCTTTTTTGATGGCAAGAAGTTCAGCTGGATCGATGGGCGTCAGACGAGCCTGCACCTCATCCCGCGTCGGCCCTAACTCAGCGCAGCGGGCATTTGCAGGGATGGCCCTTGCCCCAGCAAGCCGCTAGCGACCAGCATTGAAATCAAAAAAATCCCAAGGAGATGATACAATGACGACCGAAACCCCGACCACGGGCCTATGCCTCCACTCGTTGGTGACCACCGACGCTCAGCTGGAAATTTCGCTCGCCAATGTGGCCGTCGCGGCACCGCGCGATCATGAAGTCGTCGTGAAGATTCTGGCGGCCCCCATCAACCCGTCCGATCTTGGATTACTAGTGGGCGGGGCGGACATGACCAACGCGCGCGGATCGACCCGCGATGGGCTGCCGCTCGTGTCCGCAGATGTCCCGCCGCCGGGGATGCGTGCGATGGCGGGGCGGCTGGGTGAGGCGATGACGGTTGGCAATGAGGGCTGCGGCGTGGTGATCGCAGCAGGGGCCTCGCCCGCAGCCCAAGCGCTGATGGGCAAGACCGTCGCAATGCTCGGTGGCTCAATGTATGCGCAATATCGCACGCTGCCGGTCGCGATGTGCATGGAACTGCCCGATGGCACCGCCCCCGCCGATGGTGCGTCATGTTTCGTCAACCCGCTCACCGCGCTGTCGATGACCGAGGCAATGCGGCGTGAGGGGCATAGCGGGATCGTTCACACCGCCGCTGCCTCCAACCTTGGTCAGATGCTCGTCAAGATTTGCATGATGGACGGCATTCCGCTGGTCAACATCGTGCGCAGCCAGGCACAGGTCGATTTGCTGCGCAGCATTGGTGCAACACATGTTTGCGATTCGACTTCGCCGGCCTTTCTTGAGGAGCTGACGGCGGCGCTCGTTGAAACGGGCGCGACGATTGCATTTGATGCGATTGGCGGTGGCAAGCTTGGCGGGCAAATTCTGAGCTGTATGGAGGCCGCCGCCGTCAAGCGGATGACGACCTATAGCCGCTACGGATCAGACAGCTTTAAGCAGCTGTATATTTATGGTGGCCTCGACATGGGCCCGACGACGCTCAACCGCAGCTTTGGTTTTTCCTGGGCGGTCAGTGGATTCCTGCTGACCCCGTTTATTGCAAAGATCGGGCCTGAAGCCTTGCAGGCATTGCGTGCGCGCGTCGTGGCGGAACTGACAACTACCTTTGCCAGCCATTATACGCGCGAAATCTCGCTGATCGAGGCGCTCGATATGACGAACCTTGCCGCCTATAACAAACGCGCGACTGGCGAAAAATTCCTGATCTGCCCACACAAGGGGTGAGGGCCTAATTTGCCCTTCTGGCGCGACTGGTTTGGGTTGGAGGCGTTTGCGTTGATGCGCGCCCTTATGGCGTAACAATTGGAAACGGCGTCAGCGCGGCAGGCATCAGGCTGCTCGTCAGCGCCTGGAGCTTTGTCACATCGCCCTCAATCTTCATCACGCCCGACGCGAGTAAAGTCGCGGGCGGGGTGCCGTTGAAGACCATGCCTAGAAACGCGTAGCGCGGCATCGTCACCGTTGCTTGCACCGGATCATCGCCGAGTGGCTCATGGATCAGCACCGAATGATGCAACGTCAGCCGCCACCTCTCCTTTCGCTCGGGAAAGATGAAGCCGACCGCGATGTCCTTGCCGACCGCCTTTGCCGGATCAACGCGGATCGAGAGCAGGTCGAACAATTGTATAGTCTCGGTCGCGCCAATCAGGTCAAGCGCGACGGTGGTGGAGGCAGCACCCGTCGGCGTCACGCGCGCTTCGGCAGCGCCCGTCAAATACATATTCCGCCAGAGCATGCTTTCTGCCTGATAGCCCATTTGCTCAAAGGATTTGGCGAGTAGTTCGCGCGCAGGCTTGTCGTCCTTATTGGCAAAAACGATCCGGCTGGCGAGTTCGGCTGACCAGCGATAATCGCCCTCGGCATATGCAATCTGCGCGAGTTTGAGTGTGCGCACCGGGCCGCCCAAGGCCTTCACATAACGCACAGCCGCCTGTTCGGGTGGCCAGCCATTGAGATTGACAGGATTTGCATCATACCAGCCGAGATAGCGCTGATAGACTGCCTTGGCATTGTGCCGCATCGTCCCGTAATAGCCGTGATTATACCATTGCCGCGACAGCACATCGGGGAGCGCAATCGTTTCGGCAATCTCCGCGCTGTTCAACCCCATGTTCATCAGCCGCACTGACTGATCATGGAGATACTGATACGCGTCGCGGTGCAGCCCGACATAGGTCGCGATTTCCGCCCGGCCCCAGCGCGGCCAGCCATGCGAGACGAACATCACATCGGTGCGTTTGCCAAACAGGCGCAGGCTTTCGGACAGGTAATCCGACCACGCCTTTGAATCGCGCACCAGCGCGCCGCGCGGTGGCAGGATGTTGTGCATCGTGACATTGGCGTTTTCGGCCAGACACAGCGCGCCAAGATCAGGCAGGAAGAAATTCATCTCCGCTGGGGCCTCAGTGCTGGGGGTCAGCTGAAATTCAAAGCGGACGCCATCAATGGTCATCGTCTCGCCGGTGCGTACGATGCTGTTGGTGGGCGCTATGAGCGTCAAATTGCCCTGCGCCACCGCCGTGCCAATGCCCGCCCCCATTTGCCCCGAGGGACCGCGCGCGAGCGTCGTGCCGAACTGATAGGCGGCGCGGCGGCTCATCGCGGGTCCAGCCGTCAAATTTTCGCTGATCGCATGATCCATGAACCCCGCAGGCGCGATAATCTGCACCTTGCCCGATGCGACATCGGCTGCACTTACCACGCCCTTCACCCCGCCAAAATGATCGGCATGACTGTGGGTATAGATTACTGCGACGACGGGCCTGTTGCCGAGATGCTCACGCACCAAAGCCAAAGCGGCGGCAGCGACCTCGCGTGTGGTCAGCGGATCGACGATGATCAGACCGGTAGCGCCCTCAATGACGGACATCGTCGAGATATCGAAACCGCGCACCTGCCACAGTTTTGGCGCAACCTTGAACAGGCCGTGCTTGTGGAGCAACGTCGCGTGCCGCCACAGACTGGGGTTGACGGTATCGGGTGCCTTACCGGTTGCGAAATCATAGGCGGACAAATCCATCACGACCTTGCCGCTGGCATCCTTGATCAGCGGATCAGCCCGAGTGGCGACAAAGCCACGTTCTGCAAGCGCGGTCTCGCTCTCATCGCTCCACGGCAGCGTCTTGCTGAAATCGGCGTTGGCCTTGATCGTCGCCGGGGTCGCCTGCTGCGCCTTTGCCGGAATCGGCACCAAGAGGATCGCCCCACAGGCCAGCAGGACCGATTGATTGCGCATTGCATCCTCCCCAAAACCCTGCCCCGGCGTGATCGCGTCGGTGGCGCTTATCCGCCGATAGTCGCGTCTTTGCGGCGCGGGCGCAACCGCCGCTTCAGACTGGCTTGGGTGCGGTAGCGGCGAACTGGTTCAGCATTGGCAATTGGCGAACACGCTTGCCGGTTGCGGCAAATAGCGCGTTGGCAAGTGCGGGCGCGGCGGGCGGCAAGCCGGGTTCGCCCAGCCCCCCCATCTCATGACCGCTATCGATGAAATGCACGTCGATGACAGGTGCGTCGGCAAGTTTCAGCACGGGATAGTCACTGAAATTGCTCTGCATCACCGCGCCCTTGTCGAGCGTGATTGCTTCACCCAGCGCGGTCGAAAGGCCCATGACGATGCCGCCCATCACCTGCGCCACGGCATTGCGCGGATTGACGACCGTCCCGCAATCAACCACCGCCGTCACCCTGATGACTTTGGGTGTGCCGTCGGGCTTCAGAGTTGCCTCAACAACATGGGCCGCAATCGTGTTGAAGCACTCTACCATCGCAATGCCGCGACCGGTGCCCGCAGGGAGCGGCACAGCCCAGCCAGCGCGCTCCGCCACTTGTTCTAGCACCGCGAAATGCCGCGAGCCGGGTTTCAGGTGGCGGCGGCGGAATTCGAGCGGATCAACGCCCGCCGCATGCGCCAGCTCGTCAATGAAGCTCTCGGTATAAAAGCCATGCTGGGTGGCATTGACGGATCGCCACGCACCCGTCGTCTGGTTGGATACCTGTTTAAAATGACGGCGCGAGGCGGCGGGCAGATCGTAGAAGAGCGGCACTTCCTTTAGCCCGTCTTCAGGTTGCGCGAAGTCATTCTGCCAGGCGGTGATCCTGCCATCAGCGCTGACCGCACCCTTCAACACCGCCGAGCTTTGCGGGCGATACGCGCCTTGCGACACTTCTTCCTCGCGCGGCCAGATGAGCTTGACCGGGTAAGGGACCTGCATTGCGACGCGCGCGACCTGATCGACGATTTCTGTATACATCGGCAAGCGACGGCCAAAACTGCCGCCGATCAGCATCGGGTGAAAAATGACCTTGTCGGCGGCGAGGCCCGACGATTTGGCAGCCGCCATTTTCGACGCGAGCGGATCCTGCATCCCGCCCCAGATATCGAGCGCGCCATCCTTGTGATGCGCGGTGAGTGCAAACGGCTCCATCATCGCATGGTGGAGAAAGGGCAGCTGATATTTCGCTTCGACGATCTTCGCGCCGTTTGCCTTCAGACCAGCAGCGACATCGCCCTCGCCCGCTTTTGCATCGGGCTTGTCAGCCGCGCGCAACCTATCCTGTTCGACAAAGACCGATGCAGTCGAGATACCGCTATGCCCGCCATCGCTGAACTTTGGTGACAGCGCGCGGAGGCCCTTCAGCGCCTGCCAATAGCCCTTGGCGATGACAACGACGGCGGCATCGAGCTTGATGACCTTTTCCACGCCCGGGACTGCCAGAGCTGGAGCGGCATCGACCGAGACGAGTTTGCCCCCCCGAATGGGCGCAGCCATGACGGTTGCGACACGCATGTCGGGCTTGATCACGTCCATACCGTATTGCGCGGTGCCATCGACCTTGGCGGGGATATCGAGCCGCGGCACGGACTTGCCGATGAAGCGGAAATCCTTTGCGGCTTTGAGCGTTGGCGCAGTGTCAAGCGAGCGTTCCGCTGCTTCCGCTGCAAGTTCGCCGTAACGCAGACTGCGGCCTGATTTGGCGTGCGTAACCTTGCTGTCGGCGGTGGTGAGTTCAGCCGCTGGGGCACCGAGCCGCTTGGCAGCGGTATCGATGAGCGCGAGCCGGGTTGCAGCCCCCACGACGCGGACACCCTTTTGACCCGTGAAGCGCAACGCCGATGAACCACCAGTAATCTGAAGATCAAGCGATCGCACAATCATCGAGGCAAGCGATTGCGGCAGCATCGCGACAACGCCCGGTGCGCCCGTCATGTCGGCCAGAAAACCCTGCCCGAGCGGGATATTGGCAAAGGCCGATTCAGCGGGTGCAGAGATAACCTCAAGCTTCGCCCAGTCAGCGTCGAGTTCTTCCGCAAGCATCTGGGCCAGACCGGTATTCGATCCCTGGCCGATATCGGTATGCGGCGAATAAAGCGTGATCTTGTCATCCTCTCCAATCCGCAGCCAGGTGCCAAAATTATGGCCATCCTTGCCATTTGTCAGTGCCGCTGCCTGCGAACTGGCCGAGCCATCCGCCCATTTTATGGCGAAAATGCCGCCGCCAACCACCGCTGCGCCACCGATCAGGAAGCTTCTGCGTACGATGCCCATCGTCGTGTTCCTCAAGCCTGACCGGCAACGGCGTGGATCGCCGCGCGAATACGGGGATAGGTGCCGCAACGGCAAATATTGGTCATCGCCGCATCGATATCAGCATCGGAGGGCGCGGCATTTTTTTCGAGCAACGCCATCGCCGCCATGATCTGGCCCGACTGGCAATAGCCACATTGTGGCACCTGCTGCGCAATCCACGCGGCTTGGAGCGCGTGGAGCACACCGTCGGCACTTTTCAGCCCCTCAATCGTGCGGATTGATTTGCCGGCAACTTCGCTGATTGGCACGCTGCAAGACCGAACCAGTTCGCCATCGACATGCATGCTGCAGGCGCCGCACGCGCCAATGCCGCAGCCAAATTTGCTGCCCGTCAGGCCCAACTCTTCGCGCACTGCCCAAAGCAAAGGCGTGTCGGGTTCAGCCGTCAGCGTGACCGGCTTTCCGTTGACGGTTGCATTGATCGCCATGCGCTTCGTTCCCCTGTCGCTCAGACCTGAATAGTGTTGATCGGGCCGCGAGGTCCAGAGATAAGTTTCAATTGGCGACTGACTTCTGCACCGCACCCGTCATTATCCAGTCGAGCAATCCGTCTGCCGCGCGCGCGCCCATCCCGGCCATGCTTACAGGCTCCACGTTACCTGCCATCAGCACCTTCAGATCAAGGGTGTTTTCCGGCAAGATCCGGGCAAGAAACCGCGCGCCTGCCGGATTGCGGGCAAGGATCACGCCCTGCCGGACGGCGCCTTCGCGGTCGAACAACACGGTATAGCTTTCGATCCTGCCGGGGCCGGCATAATCCTCATCAATCGGGGGCACGGGCAACCGACGCACCTCGGCCAATGGCTGGCAATCGAAATCCTTTGGGAATGCCGCGCCTGCGATCGGGCGGTTCGAAACGATTATACTGTGATTGTGCGTGGCAAAGCCGCCATTGCCGAATAGCAGCCCCGTCTCCCCCGTCCCGCGCAACCGTTCCACCATCGCCGCCACCGCATGGCTCATATAATTGCCGATCGGTCCACCGCCAAAGGTCAGCCCGCCGACGACGCTGGCGGGTTTTTCAACCGGCCAGCCGATAATGCGCCGCGCCATTTTGGGGATGCAGGGAAAACAGGAATAAAGCTCGACATGATCGATCTGATCGATGCTCAACACGTTTGACGATAGCGTCTGTTCAAGCGAAACGGCCATGCTCGCCGATCTGTCAAACCGGTCGCGCGCCAGCACATCCTCGGTCTCGCGGGCACCAGCGCCGTGCCCGACATAGATCAGCCGTTCCGCAGCGATGCCGGCCGCGCGAGCCTCAAACAGGCTGGTGACGATGAAACCCGCGCCCTGATTGACCGAGCTGTTGGCGACCATCAGCTTGGTATAAGGAAAGGCGATCGGGCGATTGCCGGGCGATGCCGTGGTGATCTCCTCAGCTGATTTCGCGGCACGCAGCCAAGCCGCCGGATTTCCCGCCGCTACCTGCGAGAAAAGCGACCAGATCGCCCCGCTTTCGGCCTGCCCCTCGGCAAGCGTTTGCCCCCAGGCGGCACGCGTCGCATTCTCGTAAAGCGGATAGACATCCACCGGCGCAGTCAGGCCGTACGACCGACGATAGGACGGCGCGCGTTGCACGTGGCGCGCGCGCATCACATTGCGCTCGGCGAGCGTCGCTTCAGAATCAGCCCCCGCCGCCAGCCGCTGTGCGGCAGCCCGCAGCGCTTCTGCGCCCACCACCGCGACCACCCGCGCCTCGCCCGCGCCAATCCGGTTGGCGGCCTCGTTGAGCAATTTTGTTGGGCTGTCGCCATTGGGGCTTGCCGTCTGGAACCGGTGCGCGGGATCAGCGCCAATCGCAAGCGCCACCGCGTCAACGACCGGGTTCAGCTCGGCAAAGGCGATCTGCTCGACCACATTCAGTGAATCGAGCCGCGCGAGCCAGCCGCCCCCGGCATCCGCATCGGCGAGGCGCAGCGCCGCTGCCATCAGCTGGATGGGGTCCATCGCGGTGGCTGGATCGTTGGTCCGGTCGTTGATCTGGCCGACACCAATGATGACGGGGATGCGTTCAGGATTGATCGTCATGCGGCGACCTTGGCCCCGTCCTGCACCGTGCCGTCCGCCACAAAGGCTGCAATCTCAGCGGCGCAATAGCCAATTTCGGCAAGGATCGCGGCACTGTGTTGGCCCGACTGAGGGGCAGCGTGCATCGGTGCCTTGGGGCTGTTGCTCAGTTTGATCGGCGCGCGGACGACCGGCGCATCACCGCGCGTGCCGGGATAGCGCATTGGCTCGACCAGCCCGGCTGCACCAACCTGCGGATGCGCCATCACCTGGCCGGGCGCGAGCACGGGCCCTGCCGGCACGCGCGCTGCGCCGAGTTGCTCGATCGCCTCATCAGTCGTGCGAACCGCACACCACGCACTCATCCGCTCGCTCAAGATAATCCCATGCGCGCCGCGCGTCTCGTCGCTCGCAAAGCGCGGATCATCGATCAGTTCGGGTGCCTCCACCAGCCTTGCCCACCGCGCGAAAATCGCGTTGCTCACCACTTGCGTAATGATCCAGCCGTCGCGCGTGCGAAACATATCGGTGGGTGCCGAACCAAAGCTGCGGTTGGTCATCGGTTCGCGTTCAATGCCGTTCAGCGCATAATCAATTGTCAGGCCGTTTGAGACCGCAACCGCCGTCCCCAGCAACGACCCCGATACTTGCTGGCCGCGCCCGGTCGCGTCGCGTTCCCGAAGCGCCACCATCGCACCAAAGGCACAGTGCAGCGCAGTGCCGAAATCAATATAGTTGCCCTGC
>JBBQAU010000016.1:0-20034 GCA_038316685.1 Sphingomonadales bacterium | reverse complement strand
TCATCCCGGGATGGTTGAGGCGCTGGCCACCGTCGGAGGGGATCGGAATGGTCGCCAAACGCGACGATATCTGGTGCGGGTCGGAGAATATGCGGCCGGACGCCATGGGTTCGTTATCATACCAGCGCTCCACCAAGATATGTCACGCGTGGGGATTTTCTAACGGCAACGTGTGCGTACAGTCCAACAGGCAGGCCACGCGGCGAAAATTTTACACACCAAACAACTGAGGCAATTGCGGCTGTCCGTCTAGTCTTGAATAATTACGACCCATCCGAATTTTCAGAAATAGTTATTTTATTAACAGCAATCGGCATCATTGTTAGGCTACAAAATGAATATTTCAAAATTTTTGCATGATCTTGGCCGATAGTTGGGAGGCGTGAAACTCTGTAACCCGAAAACGATATGGCCAATTTAATAATCGATGGCGACGTAACATCCCGTGGCTCAACGACAGGAGAACTATGCAATGACAAATGAAGAATCTAGTACCATCCTTTCTCGACAACAAAAATATGTGAATAAATATAGGGTCCGCCAAGTTGATCTGGGGCTAGTAGTCCCGGAATCTTTCGTCCGGGGCATAAGGCACATCGGCTATAAAAGTAACGTCGAAGCGTTGGCGGAATTAATCGATAACTCGATTCAAGCGTACGCCGAGCGCATCGACATGGTCCTCGGTTATGACGACGGTGGTTCCTCCGTTAAACCAAAGCAACTCGCGATCATTGACGACGGGCACGGCATGGACCCAAGCATGTTGCGGCTTGCGATGATGTGGGGCGGGACTCACCGTGAAAATGACCGTCGCGGTCTGGGGCGCTTCGGCTATGGACTTCCATGCGCCACCGTCAGCATGGGGCGTCGGTTCACAATCTACTCGAAGCTAAGGGGAGGAAGTTGCCATTCGGTTAGCCTCGATCTCGATCTACTCGATGACGGAAGCTACCAAATTGATGGGTTGAAAATTGCGATCCCAGCGGCTCAGCCAGCAGCCCTCCCTGGGTTCGTAGTCGAGGCGATTGAACGAAACCATCCGCAGGGCTGGGAGTCTGGAACGGTCGTCGTCATCGACAAGCTCGATAGGCTCGACTGGGTGACGACGACAGGACTGCGCAGAAACCTGCTCCGTCATTTCGGTGTGACCTATCACAAGCTCCTCACCGCGACGGCGATCCATGTTGACGGGGAAAAAGTGCGCCCTATTGACCCGCTCTTCCTTGACCCGGAGGGCGAGTTCCACGCCCTCGACAAAGACCGCGCTCAGGCGCTTGATCCACTGACGATTGCGATCGACTGTGGAGACGGCGCTTCTGGAGACTTGACGCTTCGCTACTCTTGGCTCCCGCCGTCCTTCGGTGCCACGGACAAATCGCGCGACGCGATCGGCTTGAATGCCAACGAGCGCTTTCCGATCATAAAAGCCTATCATGGTCTGGTGTTCAGCCGGAATGGACGCGTCGTCGACGTACAATCCCGCACTCCATGGACGACGTTCATCAACAACGATCGCTACATCCGCGTTGAGGTCGAGTTCTCCGCATCCTTGGACGAACCGTTCGGTGTTACGACCTCGAAGCAGCAAGTTTCTCTATCGCCTGAGATGTGGAATCATTTGCACATTGCAGGGCTTCCAAAGGCAATTGAGCACTTAAGATCCAAGGTTCGGACGGCTAAGGCTGAGCGGCAGCGGACTGCGTCGGGACCAGTCGTCGCAATCAGCGTGCACGTTACTGCGCCACGGAACGCGCTGGCCGCGAGCGCGCCAGACATCACCGACAAAGCCGTAAGGGACGATTGCTCCAAAGGGGAGGAACTCACAACGCTTTTGCGCCATGCCATCGACGTGACAGACCAGTCCCTTGCTCTCTCGGCATTGCTCAAAAGGATCGAACGGAGTGCGTTGGAGGGTGCCCCCTGGGTGTTTGCAGAGTATCGGCGTCTACTCAAAGGCTGGGTCAGAGACATGTCGCGCTCCCCTGAATAACAGCGACCGCCAGCAAGGCGCTGAAGTTAATAGAATGTCCGCTGGCGCGGATGGCAAGAAGTTGGCATTGCTGTGAAGAAGTTCAACGCAGGCAGGGAGGAAGCGATGGGAGAAAGCGACGATGACCAGTCCGGTCTGCGGAAGTTCGCACCCTTTCTTGCCCCCGATGAGCGCGATCAACTGCACGGACTGTTGAACTTCGCCGGACCGACTCCGGCGGGCTTTTCCGACAGTCTCCGCGCATTAGCGCGCAGCTATATCGACGAGGGCGACAGCGCAAAGTTGCGAGCCGTATGCCTCTTGATCGCAGACCTACTCGAACAAGGTTGGGGCGTCTCGTTCGAACGAGAGGGACTTCACTTTAAGCCCCCCGGCATCGAGACCAACTCCGAGCACTCGATGGACGACATCAAACTGCGCATCCGCTCAGCCCTGCAACTCGCCCGCCGTCGGCAATTGGCCGAGCCTTCTGTCAGAACTTTCATTGCTCGTATGGAGCGCCCCAGCATAAGAATACCCGGGGTTAGGAGTTCGATATTCGATCTTATCGACGATGGCCAAGTGCTGTCCAACAAATTGCACGCGATCGCCGACCTTACTGGGGCTGAACGTAGCACCGCACTCGCAGAACTCATCGAGCCGGTCGTTGAGATCTGCCACCCTGGCAAGCGATGCAACTACACCGGCCTGCCACTCAACGATATCTGGCGCTATTTCCGCCATACTTGGGCACACGAGTATCGGCCAATCCCTGGCCGCCAACTCCTCGTGCTAGTCAGGAACGCCGCCCGACCGAATCAACCGATTATGGGTATCGCGATGCTCGCCAGCCCGGTGATGAGGGTTTCGGTCCGCGACAACTGGATAGGGTGGCTACGGGACGCGGCGGAGAAGAACTTCTGCGAGGGCACATGGCAGCCGGGTGAGTTCGCGCGCGCAATCATCCAACGGCTGGAAAACTCGATCGAGTCAGTGCGATGGGATGACCTCGCCAGTCCAGAGGAGATCGCGACACCCGTTGAAAACACCGTCCTAAGGCTCGAGCAGAAGGCGGCTGGTGCCGCTTTCGCTCGCGGACTGGAACTCCGTGCGCACTACCAGACTCACATGGAGGAAGGTGGCAGTGTGAAGCCGATGCGCGGCGCCGTGAAAGTGACCGGAGACAACACCGACTGGCGCACGGCCTCGGAAGACCTTCTGTTCGTACGCAAGCGAGCCGAGCTATTAGCACAGTTGCTCTTTGCAAAGCAGGTGTTCCGCGCGGCTGACCTTGAGGGCGAGCCATCTACCGCGCTGAATCAACTTTTCGCGGCTCGTACCGGCCAGCGTGCACTTGATATCGTGCTGACAGAGTTCCGGAAGGCAGGCTTGTCGAGCCGCGTCGCAGACGTGAGCATCTGCGGTGCCGTAGCGCCGTACAACGAGATCTTGGGCGGTAAGCTGGTTGCTTTGCTGCTGGCCTCGAAGGAGGTGCGCGACCACTACGCTGCGCGTTACGGTAATCAGGTCAGCGTGATTGCGTCGCAGATGGCGGGGCGCGCCATTTCGAAGCCGGCGGACCTAAGGGTGCTGACCACAACGAGCCTCTACGGTGTCGGATCCAGCCAGTATAACCGGCTGAGCCTCCGAGCCGTCGACCACGTCGACCTGAATCACGATCTTCGCTGGGATTCGATCGGCCGCAGCAAGACCGGCGGCTTCGGGACGCTGCATCTTGGTCCGGACACAGCGCATGCGCTCAGGCAGATGGCGCAAACTCGCCACACCTCTAGACGCGTGAACAACCGGTTCGGCGAGGGCACAAGCCCGCGACTTCGCCAGATCAGAGAAGGGTTGGACGCGCTCGGCATCGCGAGCGACACCGTCCTTCACCACGCAACGCCGCGACTGTTCTATGCCTGCGAACTGGGTAAGGACGCGAGGCTGGCGCTGATGGGCATGGCAACGGAGCAGGCGGAGCCCGCAACCGCTGCAGCGATCGCGAGCGCATGGCGACGCCGCTGGTTAGATGGTCGGGCACAGCGCAACGAGACGCTAGCCGCCATGGCAGCGCTAGGTCCACAAAGCGTTCGAAGGTCACTAGTCATGGAACCACAAGACGATCTGCTGTCCGATTGCGACTAGAGAAGCGCTCAAGTCCATCCTCTCCACGCGTACGCGCGGTTTGTCGGCCACGCGTTTGAAAATCGAATGAGATTATTCATGAGACGAAAATGTTTCTACTCGAAAGTGCGTGATCTCAAGGGAATCATAACGTCGAGGCGAAGCATTCGTATGATGGTAGAGCGGGGATGTTGAATTTAGGGGAGATCGACGCGCTTGAGCGTGCGCTCAAGGCGTCAATTGTCGGGCTTAACAAGAAACAGACAGCCGCTGTTACATTGATCGAAGCAGTTGACGAGGCAATGCTTTGGTCAGAACCCTTTGATAACATGGCACCGATCGCGTTGTCACACAGCCTTGATGATCTCATATCACGCGCACCGCTGCTGATTTGCGCTGTTGCTGCAGAAATCGGTTTCCGTTTCGAAGGGGTCGGCACGGTATTCTGGGCGAAGTTCAGCGACGCGCTTGGACTTGGCGTGACCATGGCGCAACGCCAGCGCATTGCCGAAATCTTTGAGATGCAAGCCAAGCGCTACGATTTGTCGCGGCCGAGCGATAGTGCTTTCAGCAGCCACTTCTCGATCATTGCCTGGCCGATCGCCAACGCATTATTACCCGTAGATCTGGTCGGCGCGGTAAGCCGGCTTATGGCGCGCGCGCCGGTCGCTGCGCTGCCCGGACCAGGACGGACGACCAATTTCTCGAGCTTGCGCGCTTGGGCGAGCGCCGCCGAGGGAGCCCGGCTAACTGACTGGCTGCGCTTAGAGGCGCCGAGCGGGCGCGTCTTGAGCGCACTTCTCACTGAAAATCGTGGGGCTTTGCTGTCGTCAGCGACATACACCCGTTTGCGCGACGCTGTCACAACCAATCCCGAAGCCTTTTTTGCAGCGCGAGCAGCTCGCCTGCGCGGACGATCCGCAAAGCCGCCAACTGCCACCCAACAGACATTGGGACGCATCGCACTGCTCGCTGACGTCAGCGGCGTGCATCTCTTCGTGAGTTGGCCCCCGCTGCCTCCGACGCTGTATGATGAGGCGCGCGGCATCGCCCGTTCCGCTGGGTGGAAGCCGCGCCTGTGGAATGCGGGCAGCTTTCTGCACCCAGATACGGCGCTGGGAACCGGTCCGTTTTCAATCACGCTCGGCTCAGCACCGGGCGAAGAAGATGCCGCTTATCCTGACGCTGCGAGCGTTTTTGGCGCGGGCACGGACATCGCAGCGACGCTTGCCAGCAGGACCATCGACTGGACGTCAACGCTCCTGTTCGATGTCAACGCCGACCGCAGTCAGGCGGAACAGCGTTTTGGTGTCTTGAACGATGTGTCAGGCTATGCTTGGCTTGGACGAAAGATCGACACGGCCCCACTTGTCGGGCTCAAGCAGCTTGGCACAGCCGTCGGCTATCGCTTCTACGAGGCCAATCTCGCCGACGAGGCCGACCGGGCGATCCTGATCAAGGAAGACCTGCTCGCCAACCAGCGCCGGGCCTTGCTTGCGCGCCATCCAATCGACGCAATTAGTGCTCCGCAGGGCGTTGTCCGACCCGATCGACCATTTCTGATCTACAGCGACAGCTTAGACACCGAGTGCGACGCAATGCCGCAGCGTCTACCCACCAATGGTCGCATCGCTGCGGTTTCCGGGCTCGCTGGCCGGCCCGGGCTTCGCGCTGAAGCTGCGCCAATTGCTGAGGACGGCGTTGCCGACATCATTGTGTTTGAACGTGACAGCGCTTTCGAAGCGCTGGTCGAACGCCGCTTGCAGTTGCGGGTCGAAAGCGCGGTACCACTCATCGGTTTGAGCGTGACGGCCGATCTTGAGATCGACGGACGTCTGATCGCGCGTGGACGCGAGCGGCTCGCCACGTTGCCGACGACAATTGCCTCCAATTCGAAACTCCTGACGGCGCTCTATGACGATGCGGTGCGCGCCAAACTGCTCGAAGCCGGCAAAGGTATGCTCCGTCTGGCGCTCGGACGCTCGCGTGCGCTCGCAATTCCGCTCGAACGGCCCGCGGCCTCTGTCGAATGGACTGAGAGCGGGCCGCAATTGATTGGTGCCGACCTGAGCACCACATTGGTTGAGGCAAGCGCCCAGGCACCGCATCGGTTCGTCGCATCCGATGCTATCACCCAGCCAAGCCGAGGTGCCAAGGCCTATGGCTTGTTACTCTCGGATGGCCGTATCGCCGACCCATTGCAGGTCTTGAGCTCCAACATTTTCGACTATGGTGATTTCACCGCGCAATTTGGCTCCGACGTCGGTTCGCGTCGGATGTTCGACCATGGCAAGGGAGTCTGCGATATCGCACGTGCCCGCATCGCCTGGGCGCGGGCGCGGTGCACGACGCTATCAGCAATCGGCGCAAAGGGGCGCGTCGTTCTCCACTTCGAAGATCCATTGGTGATCGATCTATGCGGCCGCGCCTGGTCCCTTGCGGAGCAGGGCAGTAAGGATAGCCCGACGGATCCGCACGCCTCGCTCTGGCACATTGCGGTCGCGCGCGGCCTAGCGACCGTTCCAGCCGAGGCCAGCCCTGATGAGGCCGCGCTGTTCGCGCAGGCGTTTGTGCAGCACGCTCGTTCCCTTGACCCCGACTGGCCCATCGCCAGCACGGTGCCAGCAGACGGCGCGATGGACGACGCACTGAACGAGGCATTTTCGGAAGCGATCGTTGAACTGCACGCTGCAGGGGCGCTTCTCGACGTCGAGAATGACTTTGATTTTGGTGCACCGCTCGATGATTGGGAGAGCGCAGCCAAGGAAGCGCTGCGTGCGATTCGTCGTCCCGCGCTGGTCCGCCAATTGGCACCGACCGAAGGCGGTCGGCTACTCGCCAAGCGCAGCTACGCCGACCTCAGCATCGCCGAACTGGCTGAGGATCTCGCGGCTTGGACCCGCAATTACGCCTTGCCGCGCGGCCAACTCTCGCCGGAAACGGCCGCTGGCGCGCTGCAGCTTTGGTTGTCGCCTGCCGCTTGCGACGACGTCGATGCCGCCGTCCATGTTCTCGCCAATGATCCTTTCGTGTCGCGCGCCACTCGCTACGCTGCGCTCCGATTGGGTCCTAGCTTCACGGGGGTGTCGGTATGAGCGACTTCCACCGGGTGCTGCTTAGTATCCACGCTGCTGCGCGGCGCCTCGACCGCGATCAGGCGCTGCTCGGCGCGCTGGGTGTCGGCGCATTTGCCTTTACGCACCAGATTGACAGCGTGCATCGTATGGTGACGGGAACCGCTTGTCGTTGGCTTCTCGCCGACGAGGTCGGCCTCGGGAAGACCATTCAGGCGATAATGGTCATGCGCGCGCTCGCCGCGCAAAGCCCGCGCCCGCTGACGGCGGCGCTCGTAGTGCCTGATGATCTGGTGTCGCAATGGGAAGAGGAGTTACTGTGCCGCGGCCACATCCTCGCGCTTGAGAGCGGGGACGAAGGGGGCGTCCATGGCAATCTGGTAATGCGGCTGGTTCGGCCGAGCCGATTGCTCGCCGGTGGCCGTATTGTCGCCGATCGCATCGACCTCCTGCTGGTAGACGAATTCACCAAGTTGCAGGTCCAAGTCCGAGAAGACCTGATCCTTGCCGCTCGGACCATCCCCAATGTCATCGCTCTGACTGCGACCCCAGCGCTTCACCAAGCGCGCACGCGTCGCGAACTAATGGCACTGCTAGAGCCAGAGGCTGATCGCATTTCCCGCGCCGAAGACCGTGACATACTCCAGATACTGGCCGAGCGCGAGGCGCACGCACGCGACGAATGGGGCGGCGAGCTTCAAGACGCCGGCAAGCGCCGCGCGGTTGAAGAAGCGTTCGGTCTATACCGGCGGCTCATCCGCACGGCGCGCACCGACTATCCCGATGCCCTGCCCAAGCGAAATTACCAGCCGATCAAGCTTGCTCCTACCGACGGCGATATCGATCGCGCGCGCGCGACGCAATCCTATCTCGACGCTGCACGTAGTTCGAATTTGGATATCCGCCGCGAAGCGTTGCTCCAGGTCGCGGGACGCAGTCCGCAATCGCTACGCGAACGCCTTAGCACGCTGCGGCGCACGACTCCCGACCTTCAGGTTGCGTGGCGGCAGATTGACACGTGCCTGCGTGACGAACCGGGCGATGCCAAGCTCGACGCGCTGATCGATCATCTGCGGATTTTCCACGCGAAGAATCCGAGCGGTCGCGCCGTTGTCGTCGCCGAGGACAATCCCACTACCGATTATCTGCGCGACGCGATTGAGAAACTGACCGACATGCAGGTAGCGCGGAAACGCCGAACGGTCGGTGCCGCCGAAGAACTCGAAGTGCAGGTCGCTCTGCTCAAGGAAGCGCTCGACGATTTCATCAGCGGCGAAGCCAAGATCCTCGTCGCCGCCGACGCCGCACGTGAAGGCCACAACTTACAATTCGCCGACGAGATCATCTTCTTTGCGCTGCCTTGGTCTCCGCCCGATATTCAGCAATGGATCGGCCGCATCGACCGGCTTGGCACCAAGGGGCTACCAGCCAATCGCCGGATCGCCATCACCCCGATCGTCGTCGAAAATTCGATTGAGAGCAGCATCCTTACCGTCCTCGAGGGAACAGGCGTCTTCCTGCGCAGCGAGGTGTTCGACGAATCAGAGTGGAAGGCGATCAGCGACGCGATCGCCAGCGCCGCCAATGGCGTAACCGGGGCAACATGGGGCGACGCTGCCAAGCAGGCCCGGACGCTCGGCGAAGCCTATGACGCGTGGCTTGAAGCAACTACCTTGCCTCCGACCCCGCGCACCGCGTTGGCGACCCGGTGCGACAAAAGGTTCCGCAGCCGGCAGTACGCAGGACCGCTCGAACCAGTCGAAGGCTTTGACTGGAACTGGTATCTCATGCGCGAACACGCCGCCGAAATGATGATCAAGCTCGCGCGGGAAGATTTTCTCGATGTTCGCAGCGGGCAGGATGGTGACCAGCGCTTCAAGACGATGTGGTACAAGTCCAAGCCCGACGCCAACGATCTAATCATCCCTGACATCGATACCCGCAGCAGTTGGTATCGTCAGGCCTTCATAGTTCGCCGCGCTGCGATCGAGTGCCCTCCGCGTACGAATGTCGTCCAAAGTGACGATGCTAAGCGTCGCCTCAACTTCTTCGACCATGGCTGCGGCATTCATGACGGCGCCATCACCGCTTTCGAAAAGCAAGCACCTGCGACTGACCTCAGCACTGAATTTATTGTCGAATATCCTGACGATCATCCGATGCTGCGTTGGGCCAATCGCAGGCTACTTGTCGCGGTTAGCGAAGTCGACTTGCGAGACGCTCTTGCCTTTGACCTCGAAGCGATGCTGGGAATTGGCGACACCGCTGCATCGAAAGCCGAACTTGATGCGCGCGCTGCTATGGCGCGGATCGCGCTCGCGCAGTTCCAGGCCGATCGCCGCTGGATGGTCGACCTGAGCCCGCCTGAATTGATGTTCGCGACCTTTGTCGAAGATGGTGAGGAATTGGTGGTGGCCGAGGCCGAGACCGCGGTGTTCGACGGCATTGGTTCACGCCAACTCGCGCGTCGCCGCTCGACGTTGTCCGAGGCGCGTCAGCGCGCCGCGCGGAACGCGGCGATGCGCCACTTGACGGTCATGGGGGGTGAATGTCTCGGCCGCGCGCAGCTTGCAGTCCGTCGGACAACACCGGCTCGTTTGTTTGCCGCCCAAGCGGATGCCGACAATCTCATTGCAGCTGCCCGGGCCGAGATCAAGGTAGCGACAGCGCTCGATTCCAAGCTTGAGTTCAATCGGGCGACCGTCCGCGGCGCGGAATTGATGCTGGCACTATCCGAGAAGGCATGGCTCGCGAGGCTTGCCAGAATCGAAGGGCTCGAGGTCGCGCTTGGCGAGGTCGCCAAGCTGAAACCGCCACGGTTTTTCTGGCTGATTCCGAAAGCCCCTAGCGCGGAGACCCCATGAGCTTGGCAATGACGGCATAGGCGTTGGTGTCGAGCCTCCAGGACCAAGGCTTGAGTTGCTCGCCCGTGATCAGCGCTGCGCGCTCTGCCTGACGCGGTGGCGGCGTCAGGAAGTCGAGAACCCCACTCGCCTGATCGTAGCGCAGCACTGGGTCGCCTTGCGCCAATGTCTGGCCAACGACAATCCATCGCCAGATGTCACGCGACGGCGGCTGCCACAGCGTTGATTGCTTGCCGGCGACGTGAAGTATGACGTTCTTGAGTGTATATCCCGTGCGGATTGCTGCTGGATAGAAACCTTCCGCTTCAACCCGGCTCCAACGCCCGGATGGTGCGGGGTCCGCGCGCCCGAAAAACTCTGAGCGACCACTGACAATTGCAACGGCGTTCGGCTCTTCGAGCGAATAGCGTTCCCCGCTTGCTGCCAGCGTCTGCGAGAATGCGAATAGCGTGCGCGCATCGCTGCCGGGCGCATCGGTCCCGCCGAGTTCAACCAGCGCGTTGCGCCATTCAGGGCGGCCAAGTTCATCGTCTAGCGCGATCGTGATGCCATCGTCCGGCGGAGTTTCCGCGGCAAACTGGCGGACCGCACCTGTTCCCAAACCGCTTGCACCCAACAAGGTGACGCAGTCACCGGCCCAATTGATCAGTCTGGGCGGCGTTCCTGCATAGCCTCGACCCGCACTCGTCGCATATTCTTCGAGGTCGCCGCTCAGCAACATCAGATCGATCGCCGCGTCGGTCTTCTCGCGGATCAAGGCCTCGTCCAGATTGAACGGGCGATACGCTTCCTTCAGGCCACTCGTGATCCGGCCGCGGCTCACAAACCCCGCCTCGAAGATAGCGCTGCGGATGTGCTCGACGACCGCGGGAACTGATGGCGACCCTGTGTCGTCCGCAGTGTATCCAATCGCCTCGCTCCAAGCGTCCATCATCGTCATTCGTCTGCACCCGTAGCGATTGCAGCCGCAAGTGCGAAATCTAGGCTCTCCTTGGCCGTCCGATCATGCGCGACGATGACGAGATGCGACCGAGCACGCGTAAGTGCGACATAGAGATCGCTGACGGTGAACAGGCTGCCCAAGCCGGAAAAATCGCATAGGATCACTACGTCCGCCTCTAGCCCCTTGAAACTGCGCGCCGTGCTGAACAGAATCCCCTTGCCGTCGCGCCACTGCGACGCGTCGTCGATGAGCGGTACACCGTCGATCGCGCTGACGGTTGCCAGCGGCCCCTTTGCTTTGCTTGCCGGACCGAGGATCGCGATCTGTCGCGGTTCGAGCCGGTGGTCTTTGAGCAGTGAGCGCACTTCTTGCTGCAGAAGGCCGCTGATCGCGGTCGGCGTCTGCGGAACGATCAGCTTGGGCGGTCGCCCGAGCGGTGCCAGTTCGAACGGCTCGCTGGCGACGTCGGTCGCGGCATTGGCGCAGGCGACGATCCGCCGCGTATTGCGGCAATTGACATCGAGCGCGAAGCGGAAAGCGCCATCGAGCGGCGGATCGACGGGATCGCGACGCAGGCTCTGCGCCTTGTCGAGGAACGCCCAGACCACGCCCTTGCGGTCGCACAGATACTCGAGTGCGTCCCACCAGGAGGGCGAGAAGTCCTGCGCTTCGTCAACGACCATCGCGTCGAACGGCGGCTCGCTACCGTAAAGGTCAAGCGCGGCTTCGGCGAGCAGGTCGGGCGCCTTCTCATCCCACCAGCGCGCGGCGTCCTGCTGGTTGACGGTGAAGTCGACTTCCGCCGCTTTGCACAAGTCCGATGCCAGTCGGTGGAAGTTCTGTACCGTGATCTTGCCGCCATTCTCGGCAAGATCGGCGGCCATTTCCTCGCGTATCCATTTGGCCAGCTCTGCGTTGAAGCAGGTGAACAAGACCGCCTTGTGCGTCGTCGCCAACGAGCGTGCGCGCTGCATCGCGAGCAGCGTCTTGCCCGACCCTGCAACCCCCTCGATGATCGCCCGAGCATTGGCGTCGAAACCCCGCAGCACCTGCAATTGCTGACGTGTCAGGCGGGCGAGCGTCTCGCCAGCAGCATCTACACTGACGCGCAGCGGCTCATAGACCCGAAACTCGGGCGCAAGCGCGCGGCGCACCGCATCGAACTCCTGGGGCGACAGTTGGCGCTTGCCGCCACCGCCAGCCTTGTAAGTGCGCAAAATCGCAGACTCTACTTGTGCTAGATCGTCCATCGTCAAGATCGCATCTGCCGGCAGGTCGGTCGGCGGATTATCCTTGAACACGCAATGCGGGAAGGCGACCGCTACCGAGATGATCGTCTGATCGGCGACGGCCTTGCCGCAGACAAGCTCGATGCGCTTCTTCAAGGCCCACAAGCTGCGCCGCGCCTGGCGAACCGGGTCCTTGATTTCCTTGAGGCCGGCCTTGACGTGGCGATACCAAGTCCGGCCCTTGAGCGTGATCTCGCCGCCCTTCACTTCGATGATAAGTAGCCCAAACTGGCGATGAAGTACCAGAAAGTCTGCCTCGCCCTCCCGAGACGGCGCGTCGATGTCGTCGCGCGCGGGGAAGACCCAGGGCAGTGAATGCATCACCAAAAACCCTTCCCCCAATTGCTGTTGCATTGCTCGCGCAAAATCGGCTTCGGAGCCAAACTCCATCGTCTCTGGATCAATCGAGGGAATGAATTGCGCCATCAATGCACCGCCTTGATAAACTGAGCGACGGCTATCAGCGCGCTGGAAGGCTGCACCAATTGGCTCGAACATTCCATATGATGCGATGCTGAACGGTAACGGACGCGCGTCTGATCGTTGTCGAGCGGCTGGAGCATGCCGACAGTCCAACTTGCACGGGTCGCGCCGAATGCCTCGCCATCGGTGCGTCGGATCAAATAGGTGTCAGTCTTAGTCGGTTCGCCAACAAAAGGCCGAAACAGGCATATCGTGCCCTTGGCGACGTCCGATTTGCCCGACAATGTGTTGGCGTCCAGTTTAAACAGGAAATCGCCGACATCAGCATCGCTGACAGCATAGCGGGGCGCCTCCGCGTCCGTAGTCTCGCAAGCCACGATCTGCGCGGCGGAAAACTCTGGAACCCCATTTGGATCGGATTTAAGGCCGCCGTTCAAATCCACATTTTGGATTGATAGCGCCTCGCTCGACGCGATCGGAAGCGCGCGCAGGACAAGAAGGATATCGATCGCCACGGCGTCCTTGTCTTCAAGCAGGGCGCACGCCCGTTGGGAGCAGGGCCGATTCTCGACAAACGGATGAGCGAGGCAGATGACCTTGCCCTGAGCGTCTATAAGGGCGCCATCGAGCCGTTTTGTCGTGGCACCACTATCCTCCAGATCGGCTGCCAGCCGATCAAGCGCATAATTCTCCCGATCAGGTTGAATTGCCAACGGCGTGCCCTTGAAGCAGGCGCGCAGCAGATCAGCACCGATCCGTCGGTCAAACAGCGCGTGATCGTAACGGTTCTTGTACGAGCGCAGGCACTGGTAGCAACTGTCGTCGCAGTCGCAACCGTCGAGCAAGGCTAACGCCGCATCGACGAGTTTGTTCGGATCGCTCGCTGCCGCCTTCACAAAGCCTGCGCCGCCAGCCGCCTGGTCATAGAGATACAGATCGATGAACTGATGATCGGCGCTTCTCGGCGCGAAGCGGAAATCTCCGTCGATATCGTTCGGTTCGAGATCTTCCATCGCGCAGGCTGCCCGACGCAATGCCTCGACCGCCGAGCGTGCTGCGATGGTGGTTGCTGCGCGATCGGGGTCGAGCGACCAGTCGCGCGGCATGCCAAGCCGTAACACTACGACGTCAGTGTCGAACTCGTTGCCCAGCACGATCTTGGTGAAGGTCCCGTCGCATTCCTCCTGCTCCTTCGGCCGGTTGGGCCGGGGCCGTGGATGGGTCTGGCCGGAACGCAAGCGGCGCATCGCCGGATCGAAGTCGCCCGGTTCAATGCGCCCGCACTTGCCGCAGTAATTGAAGGCATAGTTGGTCGCATCGAGCGATCCGCGGTTGGTGACGACCAGCGTCTTCGTGTCGCCCCAGCCTTCCCAGCGCGTGCCAATCGGCCAGCTTTCGCCACCAATGCGCGCAGCGTTAGGAAATTGTAGCGAATCGAGCGTGGCGCGGGTCGGGCGCGTGCGCGTGCCCGCATCGAAGTCGGGCGGCAGCGCTGTGATCGTCGGCGGATGCGAGAAGCCTGTGGGCCGGACCCAGCGACGCGCGGGCCCCAGGGTCGCGCGGCCATTGCATGCCGGGCAGTCGCGGGTTTGTTCGGGATAGCCGTCCTTCAGATCCTTAAGGTCCGCATAGTTGCAGAGCTGGCACTGATAATAGAGCCGCCTCGCTTTATAAGCGCCGATCCGCTCCTCATCGCGCTCGGAATAGAGACCGAGCGAGAGGTAGCGTTTGCCATCTACCCAGACTTCGTGTCCGGGCGCATATTGGCTGAGAGCCGCGTTGAGCCCTTGTTGCGGAGAGTAGCGGCGCTTCGGGTTCCAAGGATCGGTCGTCTCCTCGAAGACACTGAACGTCGCGACGTCAGTCGGAAAGGCATATTTGGGAAGTAGGCCAGCGTCGAACAGCCGGTCGAGCAGTTTGCCATTGTCGGCAACTGCATGGTCGTCGTCGGCGCTATCCTCCATCTCCTCGTCTTCGATATCGTCATCATCGAGACCGTCCGCCTTGGCGGGCGGCGGTGGCGGTGGTGCGCTTTCGCTGGGCACGATCAGATGCGCCGTGAGGACGGCCGGTATGGTATCGAGCAGGTCGTCCGCATTGAGCGCTGGGGACGATTCAGTGAACAGTCGCTCGAGGTCGAAGTGAAGCCCATCGCGACTGTCCGCGATCCATTGCGTCAGACCCTTGAGCGAGAAGACATCGTCGGCGCCGCTCAGGAAGTCGGCCACACTGCCGAGCGATGAGAAGACGTCTGCGGAGCCGCCCACGGTATCGATCCGGTCCTGCTGGAACCGGCCGATCAAATAGGCGAACGCCTGGCGCCGTGCGATCACCGGATTATCGAGATTGAGGATCGGATCTGGCGCGGGACCGGCAACGATGGGTGCCGGATCGCGAAAGAAGCTCTGGTCGTGACTGTCTGCGCCGCAGAACATCACCACCGTCGACAGGCCAGCGCCGCGGCGGCCGGCGCGCCCCGCGCGCTGCTGGTAATTGGCCCGTCCCGGCGGCACGTTGCGAAGCGCGACAGCGGTCAGGCCGCCGATATCAATGCCGACTTCCATCGTCGTCGTGCAGCTTAGGATGTCGATCGGCGAGCCGATCTGGCCGTCTTGCTCGATCGGGACATCCTGGAAGCGCAATTCATAGGCTTCATTGCGCGACATCGCATTGGCCAGACCGCTGTCGTTGAGCGCGGCCGAATGCTCCTCGGCGATAAGTTGGTGCGGCGCATAGGCATCGTCGGGATCGCTGAGCCGCTCCCACAGACGCCGGTAGAAGCTCTTGCGGCTACGAAACACCGCGTCCTGCGCGGGATCGATCATCTTGCCGGCACCGCCGCAATAGCCGCATTGATCCCCAAGCAGCGCGTTGCGCGGAGACACGCTGGTGCACCTCTCGCACCGGAGCCACTCGGATGTCTCGCCGGGGTCGAGCGCAACTTTGCTCGCCAGCAGGAAATAATCGCCCGGCTCGCCATCCGAGAACACGGACCGCAACGCTGGCTCACAGACGCTGGTATAATCGCCCTTGATCCAGGCCTTGAGCCCGCGCTCGCCCAGTTGCTTGGCAATCACCTGGCTGAACCGGCCATTCCAGCGCCGGATACCCGACGAGCCCTTGGCACCCTCGATGTTTTGAAAGCTGCTTTGCAGCTTGATCGCATGCTTGCGCATCGCTTGCCACAACCACAGTTCGACGAGGGCAGTGCGAGCAGTGTCATCATTGAGACCCGATATGACGGGCAGGACGAGTGCTTCCTTGAGCTGCTTTTCCTCGGTCTTGGTGAGTTTGGGACGCAGCATCGCCAGCGCGAGTGGAAACAGACCAGTATGGTCGTCCTGCAGCACTGCGTAGATGCTCTGGAAAACCGAAAGCGGTGTCCGATCGGAGGTTTGCGCGGTCAGCGAGCGGAAATCTTCAGCCTCGGCATCCGGGTTTGCGACGAGATTGTTCGCGCGCCTGCCGGCATGATCCATCGCACCTTCATCGTCACCCGAAGGCCGCAGCCGTACCCCGAACTTTGCCGCGCCCAGTGAAATCGCCAGCGGCGCGTCGTTCAGCGATGGCGTGAACACGGGCGAGCGCAGTGCCTGCATGCCCGTCAGCAGCAAAGGGCGAAGGCTGTCGCGGAACGAGAACGTCTTCATTTCGCCAGCGAGCCGCGACGCGGTCTGCCGGCCATCGGAAAAGACCAAGGCCTTGCGACCCTGTAGCGGCGCGGTGCTTTCGGGGCGTGGCGGCTGTTCCAGCACCTGAACCGAAATCAGTTCCTTGAACGGCTGCTCGCCCTTCGTCTGCAAGTCGGAGATTCCTCCCGGCGACGTATCGGCGCACGTTGCTTCGCAACGTGGGCATTTCTCGAACAATTTGGTGCCCATCAACGGAGGTAGCCAAACCTCCCGGCTCAAGCCGCCGCCACCGCCGATCCGGCCTGACTTGAGATCCAGAAAGGCAGGACGGATCATATTGGGCTTTTGCGGAAGCGGATCCTCGAGACAGACGTGAATCGGCTCGATGACGCCGGTGTCACCGGCATAGGCACGACCATTGTCCTGCCACAGATGCTCGACCCCGGTCGGTGCGCCGACGTTCGCGCGTGCGACCGACAGTCCGCAGTCGCGGCAACTGTGCAGTTCATAGACCTGAGCGCCGCAATCGCAGTTCTGGCGCGCCTCGGCATATAGCGCGCCGGTCGGGCCCCCGCGTTCGTCTTCGGCGATCTTGCTGCAGTCCGGATTCGCGCAGGCCCACAACCCAGGAAGCCCGCGAAAAAGCATATGGACGCGCGCCGGAAGCAGCGGCGGTGCGCTCGGATTTGGTCGTGCGAGCGAGGCGAGTTCGAGCAGCGCATCGACCGCCGCCGCGCCGGACTCGGCATCGGCGTTGGGAAAAAGAGCGGACGGAAGCGCCGTCAGCGCCCAGGCTGCGCCCGGCGAGACGACCGGGTCGTTTTGCGACTGCGCTCCGGAGGTGACGTTGCGCAGGCGGCCGAGCACCGGCAAGTCGCCCAGCAATTCGGCAAGCGCTGCCGGCAGATCGTCTTCCTTCCATGCGCACGATTCCGCAGTCGCGGTCCCGAGTTCATAACGGCGGGTAAACGACGCTCCACCTTCCGAGCACCGCACATCGTCGACGACCAGAAAGACTTGCTCGGTTTCAGCGCTCCCACCGGCGGCCAGCAGCACCTCTTCCTCGATCGCCTCGCCGCGACCGTCGAGACCATGGACGGTGGCGACGATATCCTGGCTCGCGCCATCGGTACGTTTGAGCATGACCGGCGCGCCGATCTGCGATTGAGCAAATTTTGCGAGCGGTCTCAGAACTGCGGAACGGTCGCGTGGCGACGAGGATTGCAGCATGTTGAGCGGCACTGCGGCCAGCGTGCTGGTCAAGTCGGAAGAGCCTTCCGCCGACGGCTCGAACGCAAGCTTATCGCCGGTCAGCGTGGTGATCGCGTCGGGCTCTAGTCCCGTAAGCCGCGCGACGAACTTAGCTGCTGCGCTGCTATTCGAGAAAGACGCACTGGTAGCGATGAAGGTCACGCGCGAAACGGGAAGGCCCAGCCTGTCGAGGAGCCGACGGATCAGATAGGCGACTTCGGTGCCGTTCGCACCCCGGTATAGATGTGCCTCGTCTAGGATCAGGAAGAAGGTCTCGTGCGGGTTCGCCTCAAAATAGGCGCGGGTATCGGCGAAGATGTCGCGTTCGATAGGGCGCAACAGCATATACTCGAGCATTGAATAGTTGGTGATGAGAAGGTCAGGACACGCTGCCTGGATCTCGTGGCGGGTGAGCAATTCGGGATCTTCGATTCGCTCGATCGCGCGCAGAGGATCACCATTCGGGTCCACCCAATGCGCGCCAGGCTTCCCGTACCAATTCCGCAGGCCATCAAAGGCACCAAGGAAGCTGTCCGGCTTGCCGGGCCAGCGACCCTTCTCCCGCAAGATATGCAAGAGCGCCTGATCTTTGACGTTACCGGCCCGCGCGCCGTCTTCGATTTTGAGATAATATTCGAGCGTCTTCAGTCGTTTCTGATCGCGGTCGCCGTCGCGAATGCCCGGATAGAGCGTGCGACCAGTATAACGGCCGAACTTGGCGGGTCGGTTGGCAGCAGAGGTGAACCATTTGCGCACCGCGCTCGCGCCAAACAGCGTGCGCAACCGGCCTAGCTGGTCGTTGACCAGCGCATTCATCGGGTAAAGCAGCAACGCCCGTACCGCGCGCGTCGAAAAATGCTCTGGTCTGTGCGTGGCTTCATCCGCTAGCCGCGCAAGCACAGGCAGGAGAAAGCTCTCCGTTTTGCCCGACCCAGTGCCAGTCGTGACGACGATGCCCGTACCGCCCGCATCGGCCTTCGCGGCGAGTTCGAGTGCTCGCGCCTGATGTTCATAGGGCGGATCGAACAGGAGTTGCTCGGACTCCCGCGACGCCATGCTGCTCAGAAAGGCCCGCACCGCAGGATCGATCGCTAGCGTCGCGAATTTGCGGTCGCCAACATAAGCAGGCGTGCTCTCTATAAAAGGTGTTTGGGCAACCCCGCCCTGAGTTAGGAGATTTCGCCTGAGGTTGACGACCTTGGGATTCGAAAGATGGTAGGTCGCTTCGATATAAGAGGCTAGCGCTTCTCGCATATGTTCAATTTCGGTGCGCACGCTACCCCCCTGAAAAGCAAATAAGTCGCTCGATAGCGCCACCAACTCAGCCATCATCTGCCGATGGCCAACGATAGCCTTTTCCTCAATTCGTTCAACCGCTGGCATTGGACCAAGCTCGCATTGCGAAGTTTTCGGGCCGCCGTCTCGTAGGTGCAGTCTTGCCGCTTCCTCGAGCTTTACAGTTGCATTCTTGATTTCAGATGAGCGCTGTTGGCGCCGGCTTGATGGCGGCAAGATCAGTTGGGGTGTCACGGCGTTCGGCGGCGATTGATTGTTCTACAGTAAACAGTTCCTTCACATGATGAATGGGATGATGCGCGCCGCTCAAGT
The DNA here is from genome assembly GCA_038316685.1 of Sphingomonadales bacterium. Lineage (GTDB taxonomy): Bacteria > Pseudomonadota > Alphaproteobacteria > Sphingomonadales > Sphingomonadaceae > Sphingomonas. The sequence continues at coordinate 857 of JBBQAU010000016.1, read as the reverse complement.
CCCGCCGGTTCCGGGAGACGCGGCGTGAAGGCCGCCCTCGCTCTTGCGCTGCTCTCCAGCGCCACGCCCGCGCTTAAGCAGTCGATGGATTACGCGATGCATCATCCGGCAGCGTCTGCGATTCCAGCGCCGCAGGCTTAAGCACCGAGGCAGAGTCTTGCTGGGAGCGGGCGAACCGCCCGGGTTTGAGAGAGAGCGTCCGGGCGTGATCCGCCCTTCCTGCTCTCCCGGAGATCCCACCAATGGCCCATATCCTAACGGACGCAGCGCTTGGCGCTGCGCCGCTCGCATCGCATTGCTCATTTGATGAACGTGCGCGCGCGCTGCTGACCGCAGCTAGCTCGCTTCTGCCCGTGCTCGAAACCGGGCAGCTTGTTGAATCCGCCTGTTTGCGCGATGCAATGACGACAGCATTTGGCGGCACCGACGCTGAAGGCGCATGGGATTGGAAGAGTGCCTATGAGGCCTGTGAGGTTGCACAAATCCTTTTCCTGCGCCGCTATGGCCCAGCAATCTTGTCACGCAGTGGCTCCCGATCTCGCGCCCTTGCGCTGATTGAGCGGGTATCGGCTCTCATGCCGACCCACACCCGGCGCACTGAAGCCAGCCAGACCTTACAACAATATTCGACGCCGGCTGGCCTTTCGTTCGTGGCCTCTGTCGCCGCTTCAATTGGCGCTGGTGAAACCGTGCTCGAACCTTCTGCTGGCACGGGCATGTTGGCGATTCAGGCCGAACTGGCCGGCGCGCGGCTTGTGCTCAATGAGCTTGCTGAAGGCCGGGGAGCGTTGCTGTCGCACTTGTTTTCGGGCGTGGCCGTCAGCGAACATGACGCTGCGTCGATTGACGATCGTTTG
>JBBQAU010000015.1:0-20694 GCA_038316685.1 Sphingomonadales bacterium | reverse complement strand
GCTTTCTCTACATCGGTAACGCTGCAGAGGCTGGACCCCACCGGGGCCGGCGGCGCGGTTGCTTATGTGGAGAGCCTGTTTGGTGGATGTCGCGCCATTATTGACGCAAATGATCGAGCCAGAGGCGCGTGCGCTGGGTTTTGATCTGGTGCGCGTCAAGATGTTTGGCGGCGCGGGTGATCTGACCTTGCAGGTGATGGCCGAACGCCCCGATACGCGCCAGTTGACGATTGATGATTGCGCTGCGCTCTCACGCCGGATTTCCGATTTGTTTGATGAAAAAGACCCGATTGTTGAGGCATACCGGCTTGAGGTGAGCTCACCGGGGATTGACCGGCCACTGACGCGGCTCGCTGACTTTGCCGATTTTGCCGGGCACGAGGCGCGTATTCACCTGACCGCGCCAATTGAGAACCGCAAACAGCTGACCGGCACTCTGGTCGGCGTATCCGGCGATCAGATTACGATCGATGTGAAAAAGCACAAGGAAATGACGATCGGTTTTGATCAGGTGGGAGACGCCAAGCTGCTCTTTACCGATAAACTGCTCGCCGCGACGGCGCCGCTTTCGATGGCGGGTGTCGACGAAGTTGAAGACGAAATGGCGCTGACCGGCGCTGACCAAGACATTGAAGAACAGGACTGACATCATGGCCACTGCCCCCGGCATCGCTGCTGTATCCGCCAACAAGGCTGAATTGATCGCCATTGCCGACGCTGTAGCGAAGGAAAAGCTGATTGATCGCGCGATCGTGATCGAGGCGATGGAGGATGCAATCCAGCGCGCCGCCCGTGCGCGTTACGGCGCAGAAAATGATATCCGCGCAAAGCTTGATCCGCAGACCGGCGATCTGCGGCTATGGCGTGTCGTCGAAGTGGTCGAGGCGGTCGATGATTATTTCAAGCAAGTCAATCTGAAGGAATCGCAAAAGCTGCAAGCTGGTGCGGTCGTTGGTGACTATATCGTCGATCCGCTGCCGCCGATTGAATTTGGCCGGATTGCCGCGCAAGCCGCCAAGCAAGTGATCTTCCAGAAGGTCCGTGATGCTGAGCGCGACCGTCAGTTTGAGGAATTCAAGGACCGCGTCGGCGAAATCATCACCGGAGTCGTCAAGCGAGTCGAGTTTGGCCATGTCGTCGTTGATCTGGGCCGCGCCGAAGGTGTCATCCGTCGTGACGCGCAAATCCCGCGTGAAGTGGTGCGCGTCAATGATCGCATCCGCAGTCTGATTCTCAACGTCCGCCGCGAAAATCGCGGGCCGCAGATTTTCCTGAGCCGCGCGCATCCTGATTTCATGAAGAAGCTGTTCGCGCAGGAAGTGCCTGAAATCTATGATGGCATCATCGAGATCAAGGCCGCTGCGCGTGATCCCGGCAGCCGCGCCAAGATCGGCGTGATTTCGCATGACAGCAGCATCGATCCTGTCGGCGCATGCGTCGGCATGAAGGGCAGCCGGGTTCAGGCGGTCGTGCAGGAAATGCAGGGTGAAAAGATCGATATCATCCCCTGGTCGCCTGATACCGCAACCTTTGTCGTCAACGCGCTCCAGCCTGCCAGCGTCAGTCGCGTCGTGATCGACGAGGAAGAAGACCGGATCGAGGTCGTCGTGCCTGATGATCAGCTGTCGCTCGCGATTGGTCGTCGCGGGCAGAATGTCCGTCTCGCCAGCCAGCTGACGGGCAAGGCCATCGATATCCTGACCGAGGCCGACGCCAGCGAAAAGCGGCAGAAGGAATTCGTCGAGCGGTCAGAAATGTTCCAGACCGAGTTGGATGTCGATGAAACGCTCTCACAGCTGCTCGTTGCTGAAGGTTTTGGCAGCCTTGAAGAGGTCGCCTATGTCGAGCTTGATGAAATCGCATCGATTGAGGGTCTCGATGACGAGATTGCAGGCGAGTTGCAGAACCGCGCGGCAGAAGCGCTCGAGCGGCGCGAAGAGGCCAATCGCCTTTTGCGTCGCGAGCTCGGTGTCGAAGACGCGCTTGCCGCCATGCCGCATCTGACCGAGGCGATGCTGGTGACGCTGGGCAAGGCGGGGATCAAGACGCTTGATGATCTGGCCGATCTGGCGACCGACGAGCTCGTGCAAAAGAAGCGCCAGGAACAGCGCCGCCGCGTCGAAACCGAAGCGAACAAGCGTCCCGAGGATAAGGGCGGCGTGCTTGCTGAATACGGCCTGTCGGAGGAACAGGGCAATGAGATCATCATGGCTGCGCGCGCGCACTGGTTTGAGGACGAAGCAACCGAGGCCAATGACGCCTGATGCCCTTTGTCAGCATCTGCATTTCGGGGTCAGCGACTCGCGAGCAGAAATCAGCGATAGTCGCTGATGTCACGCGCTCGCTTGTCGACCGGCTGGGGAAAAGCCCGAGTGCCGTGCAGATCGTGATTGAGGAAGTCAGCACGGAAAACTACGGCGCGGGCGGTATTTTAATTGCCGATCGCCCCGCACCGGTGGTCATCCCACCGAGGGAGGACGCGCATGCGGTTCCCTCACAATGATCCGCTAGCGCGACAGACAGGCCTGGACGCTGCCATCCACCCCGCTGGCGACAGGGGGGAGCGATGACGGCTGACCCAATCCGCCGCTGCATCCTGACAGGCGACCGGGCGGCGCGTGTTAATCTTGTACGGCTCGCGCTCGGCCCCGATGGCCTCGTGCTGCCCGATGTTCGCGCCAAGGCCCCCGGGCGCGGTGCGTGGATTGGCGTATCGCGGGGCACGCTTGACACAGCGATTGCCAAGGGCAAGCTGAAGGGGGCGCTCGCGCGGGCCTTCAAGACGGGCGATTTTCGCTTTCCTGACGATCTGCCCGGCATGATTGAGTCCGCGCTTGAAAAGGCGGTTCTTGATCGATTGGGGCTCGAATCGCGCGCCGGCACGGTTGTGATTGGCGGCGAACGTATTGAAAAGGCAGCGCGTTCGGGCAAATTGCATTTGCTGCTGCATGCAAGCGATGCAGGCGCGGATGGCACCCGCAAGCTTGATCAGGCGTGGCGCATTGGCCGTGATGAAGAAGGCGGTGGCTTGCGCGGGCTGGTGTTGCCGCTGGCGCGCCCTATATTGTCCGTGGCGCTTGGCCGCGAAAACGTGGTACATATCGGGTTGACCGATGCGGGCGCTGCCCGGCGATTAAGCGAGGCGCTTGATCGCTGGATGCATTTTATTCGATCCGATCATTCTCCTGCACCTTGCGAAACGGCCTCGCAAAGCGCATCCGCCGCCGACACGACGGGTGACACTTCTGGCCGTGACTTTGAACACCCGGCCATTGCCGACAAGATTATCCAAGGACTTTGAGCGACCTGATGAGCGACACTGAAAACGAAAAGCCAAAACTGGGCATGCGCGCGCCTTTGGGCCTCAAGCGCACGGTGGAAACCGGCAAGGTGAAGCAAAGCTTTAGCCATGGCCGGTCAAACACCGTGGTCGTGGAGGTGAAGCGCCGCCGCATTTTGGGTCGCCCCGGCGAGACTGAAGCAGTGGCACTGGACGAGCCGATGCCCGTTACGGCGGAGGCCATAGCGCCGACACCTGCCGCGCCGCCGCCACCACCGCAGCGTAAGGTGGGCGACAGCCTGCTGTCACGGCAGGAGTTGCAGACCAAGCTGCTCCGTGAAGCCGACGAATCGCGGATGAATGCGACCGAGGAAGCGCGTCGACGTGAAGAGCGCGAACGTCACGAAGCGCTCGAAGAGGAACGCCATCGGGCAGCGGAGGCGCGACACGCGCCAACAGCTGAGGAAGCAGCTCCGCTTGTCGCTGAACCAGGCGCGCTTCCGCTCACTGATCAAGAAGACCGCAAAGATCCTGATGCCGGTGCCACCGGGGCAGATGCTGCTACAGAGGTTGCACTTGACAGCAATATGCCGGTGCCGCGCCGTTTCACGCCGGTCGCGCGTCCTGAAAGGCCGCAACCACCGCGCCGCGCGGAACCTGATGTCGCAGCAAGTGCTGCCGCACCGCAGGCACCCGTATCAGAAGCACCGTCGAGTCCGGGATCGAAGCGTCCCGCCGAAGCACCGCCGCGCAATGCCCGTGATCGCAAGACCGTCGATGATCGCCGCCAGTCGGGCAAGCTGACCGTCAACCGCGCGCTCAACGATGGTGACGGCGCGCGCGCGCGCAGCCTCGCCGCGCTGAAACGTGCGCGCGAGAAGGAAAAGCGCCATTTCGGCGGTCCGCGCGAAATCCAGGTCAAGCAGGTTCGTGACGTTGTCGTGCCAGAGACGATTACCGTGCAGGAACTCGCCAACCGCATGGCCGAGAAGGGGGCAGACCTCGTCAAGGCGTTGTTCAAAATGGGTATGCCCGTCACGATCAACGCCTCAATCGACCAGGATACCGCCGAACTTCTCGTGACCGAATTCGGCCACAACATCACGCGTGTCAGCGATTCAGATATTGATATCGCGCTCGATCATGATGAGGATATTGACGATCATCTGCTGCCACGGCCGCCGGTTGTCACGATTATGGGTCATGTCGATCATGGCAAGACGAGCCTGCTCGATGCCCTGCGCGGCACCGATGTCGTCAAGGGAGAGGCCGGTGGCATCACCCAGCATATCGGCGCTTATCAAGTGACGATGAAGGACAAGTCGCAGATCACCTTCCTCGATACACCAGGCCATGAGGCCTTTACCGAAATGCGCGCGCGCGGTGCCAATGTGACCGATATCGTCGTGCTGGTGGTGGCCGCTGATGACGGATTGAAGCCGCAGACGGTGGAGGCGATCAACCATACCAAGGCCGCAGGCGTGCCGATGATCGTTGCGATCAACAAGATCGACAAGCCCGAGGCCGACGCCAACAAGGTGCGTCAGGCGTTGCTGCAATATGAAGTCATCGTCGAAGAACTGTCGGGTGATGTCCAGGACGTTGAGGTGTCGGCGCTGAAAAGGACCGGGCTTGATGAACTGATCGCGAAAATCCAGCTTCAGGCCGAATTGCTTGAACTGAAGGCCAATCCCGATCGTATGGCCGAAGGCAATGTGATTGAGGCCAAGCTCGACAAGGGCAGGGGGCCTGTTGCGACGATCCTGATCAGCCGGGGTACGCTGCGCGTTGGTGACGTGTTCGTGGTTGGGGCCGAAAGCGGCAAGGTCCGCGCGCTGATCGATGACAAGGGTCGGCAGATCAAGGAAGCAGGGCCCGCAATGCCGGTCGAGGTGCTTGGCCTGTCGGGCATTCCAATGGCGGGTGATCCATTACAGGTCGTCGAGAATGAGGCGCGCGCCCGCGAGGTCGCCGAATATCGCCAGGGCGTGCTGACCAGCAAGCGGACGACATCTGCCCCTGCCAGCCTTGAGATGATGTTCTCAGCGCTCAAGGAAAAGCAGGCGATCGAATATCCGCTGGTGGTAAAGGCGGACACGCAAGGATCGGTGGAAGCCATCGTCGCGTCGATCAACAAAATTTCGACGGCGGACATTCGCGCGCGCGTCCTCCATTCGGGCGTGGGCGGAATCACCGAAAGCGATGTGACGCTGGCGGGCGCAAGTGGCGCGCCGATCATCGGTTTCAATGTCCGCGCCAATGCCAAGGCGCGCGAGATTGCCGAGCGGCAGAAGGTGGCGTTGAAATATTACGACATCATCTATGACCTGATCGACGAAATCCGCCTGGGCATGGCGGGCGAGCTTGGGCCGGAAGCGTTTGAAACGGTCGTTGGCCGCGCCGAAATCCGGGAGGTCTTCCCGGCGGGCAAGCATGGCCGTGCAGCGGGTCTGCTCGTGGTCGATGGCTTTATCCGCAAGGCGTTGAAGGCACGCATCACGCGCAACGATGTCATCATTTACAATGGTGAAATTGCGTCGCTGCGGCGTTTCAAGGATGACGTGCCCGAAGTGCGCGCCGGCCTTGAATGCGGCGTGACCTTTACCAGCCACACCGACATCAAGCCGGGCGACTTCCTGGAAACCTATGAAGTCGAACTGCGCGAGCGGACGCTGTAAAAACGCAGAAGGGGAACAACCGATGTTCGGTGCACCGATCCCGATCCTGCGAAGTTTCGACGAAGCACGGGCGAAGGCGTTTTATATCGATTTTCTTGGGTTCGATCTGGCGTTCGAACACCGGTTTGAACCCGATCTGCCGCTGTATATGGGCCTGACCATGGATGGCTGCACGCTTCACTTGTCGGAACATTATGGTGATGGCAGCCCCGGCGCGGCCGTGCGGATCCCGGTCGACGATGTGGTTGGCTATTCCGCAGGGCTTGCCGCAAAGAAGTTCGGCAACGCACGCCCCGGCGTGCCGCAGCGAACGCCATGGGGCAATTTTGAGATCACCATCGACGATCCCTCTGGCAACCGCCTGACCTTTTTCACAGAAGACTGACCCAACCGCCGATGCCACGCCCCGTTGACACCGCCGAAACCCGCTCCGTCCGCTTGCTGCGCGTGGGCGAACAGGTGCGCCATGCCTTGTCTGATATCCTCGCGCGCGGCGATGTACATGATGAGACGCTTACGAAAAATCTCGTGACGATTACAGAGGTGCGGATGTCGCCCGATCTGCGTCACGCCACCGCCTTTGTAAAGCCGCTGCTCGGCAAGGATGAGGCGGTTGTCATCAAGGCGCTGCGCACGAACACCGCCTATCTGCAAAGCGAAGTCGCGCGGCGGGTAAATACCAAATATGCCGCCAAGCTGAAATTCCTGGCCGATGATAGCTTTGACGAAGGCAGCCACATCGACAAGCTGCTACGCGACCCCAAAGTGGCGCGTGATTTGGCGAGCGAAGATTGACAATCCTTCGGGTAAGACGCATCTTACCAATATGAACGCGCAGACTAAAATCTCGTCAAAGGGGCAGGTGGTCATCCCCAAGGAAATTCGCGACTCGCTCCAACTTAAAGCTGGCGAGACACTCAATGTTTCCCGTCAGGGTCGTCGGATTGTTTTGGAAGCAGTGGAGCCCCACCGCGAGCGAATCAGTTACGATGAGTTTCGCCGACGTGTGCCGGCTCATGTCGGCCCGCCCGTGTCGATTGAAGACATGAGGCTTGCCGTCGATCGGATGTTTGAGGAACGCGGCAGGCCTTGAAGGCGATCGACACCAACATCGTGCTGCGGATCATCGCGAACGACGATCCCGTGCAATCGCCGATCGCTGTGGCGCTGCTGGAAAGTCAGCGTGTGTTCGTGTCGCTGTCGGTCGCGATGGAAACCGAATGGGTGCTGCGAAGCGCCTATCGCTGGTCGTCCACCGCGATTGCCAATGCAATCACCGCCTTTGCCGCGCTTGAAAATGTGCAAATCGAGGAGGTGGAGCGACTTGGCTGGGCAATCGATCGCTTCCGCCAAGGGGCGGATTTTACCGACATGATTCACATTATCGCCGCTCGAGATACGGACGGATTCGTATCGTTCGAGCACGAGCTGACGGAGCAGGCCGGGCCTGACTGCACCGTGCCCGTCGAGCGGCTTGCCTGATGGCTAAGCTCTATTTTTATTATGCCAGCATGAACGCGGGTAAATCGACCAATCTGCTGCAAGCCGATTTCAGTTATCGCGAGCGTGGGATGAACACGGTGTTGTTCACCGCTGGCATCGATACCCGGTCAGGCACGGGGCAGATCGGATCGCGGATCGGGCTTGATCGTCCAGCGATTGCGTTCGACGCCGATAGTGATCTGGCCGCGATCGTGTTGGCGGCGGATGGGCCGATTGCGTGTGTGATGGTCGATGAAGCGCAGTTTCTGACGCCGACACAGGTCGATCAGTTGGCGATGTTGGCAGATAAAGAGCGTATCCCGGTGCTCGCTTATGGCCTGCGCACCGATTTTCGGGGCGATCTGTTCCCCGGATCGGCGCGGTTGCTGGCGATTGCCGACGCGCTGATCGAGCTGAAATCGGTCTGTGATTGCGGGCGCAAGGCAACGATGAACCTGCGGATTGATCAGGACGGGCGCGCGGTAACGCACGGCGCACAGACCGAAATTGGCGGGAATAATCGCTACATCGCCGTGTGCCGCAAGCATTTTACGGAGCGGCTCGCCGTCGGCGCCCTCTGATCAATGCATGGCTGGATAATCATCGATAAGCCGGTGGGTCCGGGATCGACGCAGGTCGTCTCGGCGGTCAAGCGCGCGTTGCGCGACGGCGGTTACGGCAAATGTAAGGTCGGGCATGGCGGCACGCTTGATCCGCTCGCGTCGGGCGTGTTGCCGGTTGCGGTTGGCGAAGCGACCAAGCTTGCCGGGCGAATGCTCGATAGCGACAAGCTGTATGATTTCACGATTACGTTCGGGGTTGAGACCGATACGCTCGATGCCGAGGGCGTGGCGGTGGCGACCAGCGACATCCGCCCAATATTCGCGCAGGTCGAGGCGGTGCTGCCGCAGTTTACCGGCCCGATTGATCAGGTGCCGCCAGCTTATTCTGCGCTCAAGGTCGATGGCGAGCGCGCTTATGATCTGGCACGGGCGGGCGAGGCGGTGCTGCTGGCGAGCCGGGCGGTGACGATTTATTCGCTCCATTCCTCCCCGGCATGGGGAGGGGGACCGCTCGCTTCTTGCGCGAGTGGTGGCGGGAGCGAGCCGCCGGCGTTGCTTTTGGGGACCGCCCCCTCCGCCCGCTGCGCTGGCCCCCTTCCCCGTCCCGGGGAGGGGTTGGAGAGCGTCACGCTCACCGCGCACGTCTCCAAGGGCACCTACATCCGCAGCCTTGCGCGTGACATTGCGCAGGCGCTCGGCACGGTCGGCCATGTCACGATGCTGCGGCGGACAAAGGCGGGGCCATTTGACCTTTCCCAAGCGATATCGCTGGACAAACTGGCCGAACTGGGTCATGCGCGCGCCCTTGAAGACAAACTTCTGCCATTGAGGGCGGGGCTGGACGACATCCCGGCTCTACCCCTCACCCCCGATCAGGCAGGGCTGCTCCGACAGGGGCGGGTGTTGATCGGGATTGCTGCCAGTGACGGCCCCCATTTTGCGATGCTGGATCATGTTCCGGTCGCGTTGGTGGAGGTTCAGGACCGTGAGGTTCGCGTCGTGCGCGGGTTTAATCTGTAACCCGATGTCGAAGGAAAAAAGATGACGATTTCGCAAGAGCGCAAAGACGTGCTCGTCAAGGAACATGGCCGCGCCGAAGGCGATACTGGCTGCCCCGAGGTTCAGGTCGCAATCCTGACCGAGCGGATTAGGAACCTGACCGAGCATTTCAAGACGCACAAGAAGGACAATCATTCGCGCCGCGGGCTGCTGATGATGGTCAATAAGCGTCGCTCGTTGCTCGATTATCTGCGCCATTCAAATGGCCAACGTTATACAGATCTTATCGCGAAGCTTGGTCTTCGCAAGTAATCGTAAAACGGCGCCTGTGTGGCGCCGTTTTCGCAATCTGGGCCTTGCCACGGTGATGCCCCGTTTCGCCAAAGCACAATTCGGTGCGATGGCCCTGGGTCAATCAGGACCCATAACCGCGCAGGCCGGCTTAGCCTGCAGATAGGCCCCACGCGCATTGGGCGCGTGGCGTTGAAGGAAATAAAATGTTCGATACAAAAACAGTAAGTGTCCAGTGGGGCGGTAAGACGCTGACTCTGGAAACGGGCCGTGTTGCCCGTCAGGCTGACGGCGCGGTTCTCGCGACGCTCGGCGAAACAGTTGTGCTTTGCGCGGTGACTGCTGCTAAGTCAGTAAAGGAGGGCCAGGATTTCTTCCCGCTCACCGTCCACTATCAGGAAAAATATTCAGCAGCTGGCCGCATTCCCGGTGGCTTTTTCAAGCGTGAACGCGGCGCGACCGAAAAGGAAACGCTTGTCAGCCGCCTGATCGATCGCCCGATCCGCCCGCTCTTCCCGGAAGGTTTCTACAACGAAATCAACGTGATTTGTCAGGTGCTCAGCTATGATGGCGAGAATGAGCCTGATATGCTGGCGATGGTTGCAGCCTCGGCGGCGCTGACCATCTCCGGCGTGCCGTTCATGGGGCCTATTGGTGCCGCGCGCGTCGGCTATATCGACGGTGAATATATCCTCAACCCGACGCTGGAGCAGGTGAAGAACGGCGATCTTGATCTGGTGGTTGCGGCAACGCACTCAGCCGTGATGATGGTTGAATCTGAAGCCAGGGAGCTTTCGGAAGAAATCATGCTCGGTGCCGTCCAGTTCGCGCACAAGGCCTGCCGCGAGGCAGCAGACGCGATCATCGGTCTGGCTGAACAAGCCGCCAAGGACCCGTGGGAAATGGCCACACAGGCCGATCTCTCGGCTGCCAAGGACAAGCTTAAGAAGCTGATCGGCAAGGATATTGCCGCCGCCTATAAGGTCGTCGACAAGTCAGCCCGTTCGGACCTGCTCAATGATGCCCGCGCCAAGGCGAAGGCCGCATTTGCCGATGCCTCGCCGCAGGATCAGATGGCCGCCAACAAGTTGATGAAGAAGCTTGAGGCAGAAATCGTTCGTGGCGCGATCCTGAAGGATGGTCAGCGTATCGATGGCCGCACCACCACGCAGATTCGTCCGATTGAGGCGATGGTCCACTTCCTGCCGCGCGCGCATGGCTCTGCCCTGTTCACGCGTGGTGAGACGCAGTCGATCTGCACGACCACGCTTGGCACCAAGGAAGCCGAGCAGATGATCGATGGGCTGACCGGCCTGTCGTACGAGCGCTTCCTGCTACACTATAACTTCCCGCCTTATTCGGTTGGTGAAGTCGGCCGCTTTGGTGCGCCCGGCCGTCGTGAAGTCGGGCACGGCAAGCTCGCCTGGCGCGCGCTGCACCCTGTGCTGCCGTCGATGGAGGAATTCCCTTACACGATCCGCGTCTTGTCAGACATCACCGAGTCCAACGGCTCATCGTCGATGGCGACGGTCTGCGGCGGTTCGCTGTCGATGATGGATGCCGGTGTGCCATTGAAGCGCCCCGTCTCGGGCATCGCGATGGGCCTGATCCTTGAGGGCAAGGACTTTGCGGTTCTGTCCGATATTCTGGGTGACGAAGATCATCTCGGCGACATGGATTTCAAGGTTGCAGGCACGATTGATGGCATCACCACGATGCAGATGGACATCAAGATCGCCGGCATAACTGAAGAGATCATGCGTGCCGCGCTGGCGCAGGCCAAGGAAGGCCGTGCGCATATCCTGGGTGAAATGGCAAAGGCGCTTGATCACACGCGGGAAGAACTGTCGGCGCATGCCCCCCGTATTGAAACGATCACGGTCGACAAGACCAAGATCCGTGACATCATCGGCACAGGCGGCAAGGTCATCCGCGAGATCGTCGCGACAACGGGTGCCAAGGTCGATATCGATGATGAAGGTGTCATCAAGGTCTCCTCGTCCGACACCAGCCAGATCGAGGCGGCAATTGCCTGGATTCGCGGCATTGTTGAGGAAGCCGAAGTTGGCAAGGTCTATAACGGCAAGGTCGTCAACCTCGTTGATTTCGGCGCGTTTGTAAACTTCATGGGTGGCAAGGACGGTCTCGTCCACGTCTCTGAAATCCGCGCTGATCGCGTTGAGAAGGTCTCTGACGTGCTGAGCGAGGGCCAGGAGGTCAAGGTCAAGGTTCTTGAGATCGATCCGCGCGGCAAGGTTCGCCTGTCGATGCGCGTTGTTGATCAGGAAACCGGTGCCGAACTCGAAGACACCCGCCCCGCGCGTGAACCGCGCGAAGGCGGTGACCGTGGTCCCAGAGGCGATGGGCGGGGCCCGCGTCGTGACGGCGATGGCGGTCGTGGTCCCAGAGGCGAAGGTCGCGGTGACGGCGGTGGTCGCGGCGACGGTGGCGGCCGTGGTGATCGTGGCCCGCGTCGCGATGGCGGCGGTGGCCGTGATCGCGGCCCGCGCCCGGAGCGTTCAGGCGGCGGCGATGATGGTCCAGCACCAGAATTCGCACCTGCTTTTCTGACGAGTGATCGCGACTAAGCTTCCCGACGCAAGTTCGGTGGGAGGATGAGGGGCTCGGCGCAATCCGGGCCCCTTTCTCGTTGGACTCAGCAACGCGTTGAATTTGCAATATACTTGGCTGACAGCAAGAATAACCAAGAGACAATGTGATGACGTTCGAAGCTACACGTCGCCATCAAACCAGCCCTCCGCCATCAGGCTTGACCGCATTGATCGGCTGACCGGCACTTCGAGCCCGCCTGCCAATCTGAGCATCCGATTGCCGCCGATGCTCGCCGCTGATTCCACCGCGTCACGGGCAACCCACCAGCTACGATGAACGCGGGCACCGGGGGTGGATTCCAGCAATGCCACGCCATCTGCCATACGCATGAGCAACAAATCGCTGCCGATATCGGTGTGGACGCGCAGATAATGATCCTCGGCCTCAAGCGCGAGCAAGCGACCGGCGCGCAGCCGCAGGGGCAGTTTATCGGCAAAGCCGTCCGGCACCGTCGCGGGCGGTAACTCGACGGACGCAGCGATCATCTGCGGTTCTACCTGCAGCGGTAGTAAAGCAGGGATTAGCGGCGGGGCAGGCGTAGTTGGTTGGGATGCTGAAGCTGTGGTGTAATTGATCGTCGTCAAAATGAGCGACATGAACAAGACCACCATGCCGAAGCTTAAGATCGTCGCGACATTGATCCGGTCGATCTCGAACATTGCTGTGCTGGCGACGACCACAATGAAGGTATGGGGCAGGGCGACGAGCACCGAAACAAGCATAATCTCGGCCCATATCTTTCCTTGCAACCGTCCCCAGCTTTCGACAGCGAAGGCGAAGAACAGCCCCAGCAATGATCCGGGCATGATGACGGCCAACCAGTAGGCCAGCCGAACCGGCACAGAGGATGCGCCCGTACCCATCGCGCCCAGCACCGACAGCGCGACGCTCGCCACCAGCCCGATCACAAGGCCGCGAACGGTGCGGCGCTTTAGCATCGCTGCATTTGGCGAAGCGTGAATGGTTGGGACGGGCGCTTCACGAAACTCAACCGTCATTCCGCGTATCCCCCAACGACGCTCCGCCATAACCCGGTCATCAAAGGTTCTGCAACGGTCCCTGGCAATCGCCGAAGACCAAGACCAAAGGAATGACCGATGAATCCCTCCATGAGTCGCTTTATCGCCGCCGCCGCCGCCCTGATCGTGACCGCCGCCCTCACCGGCAATGCTACCAGCGCTTATGCCGCTGAAAACGCAGCCTCGGTCGCCCCGGCTGCTGCGACCCTGACTGTGAGGTTTGAGGGGATTACGATTCCGCTTGGTCAGATCATGATGTCTGTTTTCGATTCAGAAGCTGCGTATGACGCAGGTGGCAAGCCGGTACGAGGCGCGATGGCGAAGGTTGAGGGTGATCATGCAACCGTCGTGCTCAACGGCCTTGCCCCAGGTCGTTATGCCATAAAATCCTTCCATGACGTCAACGGCGACGGCAATATGGCGAGTAACCCGTTCGGCATGCCAATCGAGCCCTATGCCTTTTCGAACAACGCCAAGCCGCAGGGTTCAGCACCAGGCTGGGCTGCCACCGTGTTCGACGTTGCGGCCGGGGAGACCTCAATCAGCATCATCATCCAATAATCGTTAGGAATCAGAATTATGCTCGATCGTCGCCAGTTTATCGCCCGGGGCGGGCTGCTTGCCGCTGCCACTGCTATGCCCACGTTCGCCGGGGCTTCCGTTCCGCCCAAGCCCGATTGGTCGCTTGGTGTCGGCGATATTGCGGGCGACATCGCACCGCAGACGCTGACCCGCCTGCATGGCACGGCCCCGGGTGGCTTAGCGGGTACGCTGTACCGCAACGGTCCGGCGCGGTTCCGGCGCGCAGGCACCGCGAGTGGCCATTGGTTTGACGGCGATGGGCTCATCCGCGCCTGGACCGTACGCGGCGATGACGCGCGGTTGGCGGCGCGGTTTGTCGACACGCCCAAGCGGCGGCTGGAGGAAAAGCTGGGGAAGATCGTCCAGCCGGGCTTTGGCACAAGTGCGCGGGCTGGCGCACAAGTCGGCAGTTCAGATGATACGAACGCAGCGAACACCAGCGTTATTTTGGCGGGCGGCAAGTTGCTGGCGCTCTGGGAGGCTGGTTCGCCCTTTGCCCTTGATCCATCGACTTTGGAAACGCAGTCGATGGTCGCGTTTCGTCCGGATCTGGCGCAGATGCCCTTCCTTGCCCATCCCCGCATTGAGCCAGATGGTCGGATTTGGAACCTGGGCTTAGGGGGCAAGACCGCTTTTGTCTGGCGGCTGTCGCGCGACGGGGGTTTTGAGGCAGGTCAAGCAATCGCATTGCCGCGCGCGAGCTACATTCATGATTTCACCGCAACGGCCCGTCATCTCGTTATTCTCTTGCAGCCCTGGGTGCATGATCGCGAAGTGCTGCCCTTTTCGGACGGCATGACGTGGCGGCCTGAACTGGGCAGTCAGGTCCTGGTGGTCGATAAGGCCGATCTGTCAAAGCGCCGCCTGTTTGAGTTGCCCGCCTTCTTCTTCTTCCATCTCGGCGATGCATGGGAGGAGCGTGACGGCACGATCCGATTTGACGGCTGCTTCGACACCGATCCGGCTTTTGCGGCAACGGCTGCACGTGCGTTGATCGACGGGCGGCAAACCCGGACTGACGCGCCGATGCTGAAGATGATCGCGCTCCATCCCGACGGAAAGGTGCAGATGATTGATGCAGGTATTACCGCTGAGTTTCCGCGTAGCGACCCAGCGCTTGCGGGCCTTGCGCGAACGCGCACGGTCCATGTCGGCGGATACAGCGCAGCTCATCCTTTTGCCCGAACGGTTGGCATATGGGACTGGCGCACGGGGAAGGACGATGCCTTTGATTTTGGGCCACGCCAACTGGTCGAGGAATTCGTCGATGTCGGGCCGTGGTTAATGGGCACCACGCTCAATCTCGATACCCGTGTGACAGAATTGCATCTTTTTGACAGCAGTCGAGTTAACAGTGGTCCGGTGGTCAGCTGGCGGTCAAATGTTGCTCTGCCGCTCAGTTTCCACGGGAATTGGGTCGCTGCCTGATCGCCTTTTGCCTTGGAGCACGCACCGGCCATGCTAAGAGCGTTGCTGCGGGGCGTATTTCGTTAGGCTTGGGGGTTGCATGGCCGGTGGTCTGGTTGCGTTGCTGGATGATATTGCGGTCATCGCCAAAATGGCGGCGGCCTCGCTGGATGATGTTGCCGCCGCTACCGGCAAGGCCGCGACCAAGGCCGCCGGGGTGGTTATTGATGATGCCGCCGTTACACCGGGCTATGTCGTCGGGCTGACGCCAGACCGCGAACTGCCGATTATCGCCAAGATCGCGATGGGGTCACTGCGCAACAAGATACTCATCCTGCTGCCCGCCGCGCTGTTGCTCAGCGCCTTTGCGCCCTGGGCGATCACGCCCATCCTGATGCTGGGCGGCGCGTTCCTGTGCTTTGAGGGTGCGGAAAAGCTGATAAAGAAATTGACAGGCGCACATGACGACAAGGGTGTCGGCGAGATTACTGACCCGAAGGAACTTGAGGATCGGCAAGTCGCGGGTGCGATCCGCACGGACATGATCCTGTCGGCTGAAATCATGGCGATCGCGCTGGCTGAACTGGCCGACCAAACGCTGGTGATGGAAGGGATTGTGCTGGCGGCGGTCGCTCTGACCGTCACCATTGCTGTTTACGGCACCGTCGCGCTCATCGTGAAGATGGACGATATTGGCCTGCATCTTGCCAAAAGCCGGGTGGCGGCGACGCGCGCGATTGGGCGGGCGATGGTGCAGGCAATGCCGTGGCTGCTGACCGCGCTCACCTGGATTGGGACAGCGGCGATGATCTGGGTCGGCGGCGGGATCATCATCCACGGGCTGGAGGTGTTTGGCTTCAAGGCGCTCGCTTCTGGCCTGCACGATTTCGCGCATAGGGTGGGGGGTGCATCCCCTGTCGGTGGCAGTGTGATTGAATGGATCGTCAACGCAACCGGCGCGGCGATTGTCGGCCTTATCGTCGGCGGGATCATCGTCGCTGCGCTCAAGCCCTTCCACAAGGCACATTGATCGCCGTTATCGGGCCGCGTTACAGAAAGCCGAGATTGAGGCTCGACGCGTTGTAATTCCCTGCATTGGGCAGCACGGTCGTCATGTTGCTTGCCGATACACCAAACCAGGTGGCGAGCGTTGCTGCATATTGATCAACCGCAATCGTCGGCACCAGACGTCCTGAACCCACATCGTCAGCGGTGTTGACGCCGACGGCAGGCGCTGTGCCATAAAATTGCTTGCCCCGCACCGCGCCACCCACGACGAAGTGGTGGCTGCCCCAGCCGTGATCCGATCCGTCATCGTTGGAAGTCAGCGTCCGCCCAAAATCGGAGGCCGTAAACGCGGTCACACGGTCCGAAACGCCAAGCGCGACGGTGGTATCGTAAAACGCCTTCATCGCATTGGCGACATTGCCGAGCAGACCCGGATGCTGCGCGACGAGATTGTCGTGCAGATCAAAGCCGCCCTGGCTGACAAGAAATACCTGCCGCTTGGCACCCAGTGCCTGCGAGACTGAAATCATCCGTGCAACCATCCGCAACTGGTCGCTGAGTGAACCACCCGGGAACAGCGGGAAGCTGGCGGCCGGTGCACCTGCAAGCGCGCCGTTGACCAGCGCAAAGGTGTCCAGCGCGCGCTTGCTGACGACGGCATGCTCATTGGACAGCACATTGCTGTTGCTGCCGGACATCAGGCTGCGCAGCGTGCTGGCGGTGGTGGCAGAACCAAACAGCGTTGTGGCGTTTCCAGCCAGTGCCACCGGCCCACCTGTCCCCACAGAGTAGGGAATCGCAGTCCGGCCGGCGAGGAACACGGCATTGCCCGTTGCATTGATGCAGGTAACGACCGAATTGCCATTGCCGCTCTGGAACAGATCGCCCAGCCGCCCGCCCCAGCCCGAGGTTGCGCCTTCGGGGTTGGATGCCTGCCAAAAGCTTTGCTGGTCATTGTGCGAAAACAGCTTGGGCGGCAATCGGACCGACCTGGCGGTAAATTGCGCCTTGGTCGTCGGCTGGATCAATGTGCCGACATTCAGTACGACCGCCATCTTGCCGGCATCGAAGATCGGCACCAGTGGGGCCATCGTCGGCGACATCGAATATTGCCGCCCGCCCGCCAGCGGAGTGGTGGGGTTCAGCAGCGTCGGCAACAACGACGCGCGGGTATGCGCCAGGACGGTCCGGGCCGCATTATAGGCGTTATAGCTGGCCAGATCATATGGCGGCAGCGTGTTGGCATCGTCATTACCGCCATACAGAAAGACGCAGACAAGCGCCTTATAGTCAGCCGCCGTTGCCGCTGCTGCCTCACCAATACCGGCAAGTGTCGTAACAAACGGGGCTGCTGCCCCGGCAATACTGAACGCGGCAGAGCGCTTTAGAAAGGCGCGACGGGATTGTTCGGAATTCATGGTGCCGCTCCTTATTTCTGTGTGATGAAATCGGGGGCGGCCATCGTCAACAGGATGGCCGTGTAAACGCGGTTGATCGGCCCGGTCGTTGCCGTTGTCGCAATGCTATCCACCGCAGCCCTGATCGAGGTTACCGTGGCGGCACCCAACTGACCGGCGGCGAGCAGGGTATTTACCTCGTCCACCAATGCCCCGCTGTCGGCCGCTTTGGTAAGGATATCGGTATAATTGGCGCGGACATCGCCGATCCCGTTAACGATCAGCGTTTGCATGAAGTTTAAATAGGAAATGACGCTGAGTTCATTGGTGATCTGAAATTCAGGCGCGACGAGCGATGCTGTTGATAACGCGGTATTGGGCGGCGAATAGCCGGGCCTGAAAAAGTTGAAGACGGAGGGCGACCGGCCAAGCGATTGCGCAAGCCGGTTGTTCGCGCTGGTTGTGTCCCCAATTGCCCAAAGACCGCCCGGTGAGGCAGCAGAAAAGCCTCGCGCCCAGCTGGTCAAGCGCATAACAGGCTCGCGCAACTTGCCGCTGGTGGTCGCGGTCAGGCTGGCGGGGCCGCGTGCCTCGGTATCGGTCAGGATCGCGCGCACCACCGCGAGCAGATCGCCGCGGACACCTGAACCATTATCGGCAAAGATGGTCGAGACGCGCAGGACATAGGCGGGCGAGGGATTGCTCGTCACCAGTCGCTGGATCAGCTGCTTGCTGACAAAGGGCGGCACATTGGGATGGGCAAAGATGCCATCGAGCGCGATCCTGACGGCGGCCAAGCCCTCTGTGGCTGCTGGCACCGTTATGCCGAGGAAGGTCGATGCGCCGGGTTCATGCAAAGAAGCGTTCATCACTAGCGGTCTGCGCAAGCGATCAGGCGTTGTCGTGTCGGTTGAATCCAGCTGCAGTCCGGTGAACACACGGGCCAATTGGCTCACATCATTCAGGGTATAGGTTTCAACGGGTTGTCCGCCCGACAGCTGTACCGTGCCGTCCATATTCAGGCGGTTTACCCCGAGCGTAAAGAGCTGCATCACCTCACGCGCATAGTTTTCGTCCGGCACCGCGCTCCCGTTGGCGCGGCGATTGTTGATATAGGTCAGGTAAGAACCCATCGCCGGGCACAGCGTAATCTGCTCCACCAACGTGCGGAAATTGCCGAGCGCGTTGTCGAGCAAAATATCGAGCCACGCCGCCCCCGCAAACTGTTTCCATTGCAGATTGACGCCATCGACGCCGATCACCATCATTTGAGACAGCGCCATCCCAACGCGCTGGCGCAACTGGCCAGGTTCGGTGATGATCGATCGCCAGACGCTGTTGTCGAATCCTGCCGTATTGTTGATGTTGGTAGCGACATTATAGCCATTCGCAACCAGCCAATCCCAATGCTTGGTGCGCGCCTTGGTCGCCTGATCGGTGATCCAGCCTGGCACCCCCAATGACGTAACCATCGCGATTTCGGCTGTGGTCGCGCCAAAGCTGGCTTGGGCAAGCAATCGGCTTGATTGGGCAGACGTCAGGACAACAGGCGCCGGGGGTGGTGTCGGTGCGACGACAACCGGCGTTGGGGCAACCGTTGTTGGTGCAGCCGATGATCCGCCGCACGCCTCAAGCGCGAGCGCGCTCGTGATCAGCGCGGGGATATAAGGCCTCAGCGATGATTCTGTATCGGGGACCGTGTCGAACGAGGGCGGTTCAGCAGCGCTCGGTAAATGATGTTCTGTGTTGATCGCCAATAGCGTCTCTTGCACAGCAAACCCCCATATTCGTTCAATGCCCGAATCCCTGGGGCAAGATGCCTAAATGCCCTTAAAAAAACAATGAACGACTTTGGTAAATACGCCCTTATGCGTCCGCCCGTTCCGATTAACGCCCCAGCCGAATCCCCATCCAGAAAATGCGCGGCGTGCCGAGGTCGATTGATCCGGCTGCGTTGCGGGTGATAACAGTTTCGTCGAACATGTTTTCCACACGCGCGATGATTGAAAACCCCTTGCGAACCGGCACGCTCACCACCGCATCGACCACAGTGGCGGGTGGCAGCGCATCGATCTGCAGATCGTCCTCAAATTGACGCCCGACGTAGCGCACGGTCGTTGACAGCCCCAGCCTGCGCCCGTTCCACCCCAGCGTTGCGCTGCCGGACACACGCGGGCTTTGCGCGGGGATCAGGCCGTCGAGCGCACCGGGGCTGCGGACGCGACTGTTTGTGAAGGCGAACGAGCCTGACAGGTTGAACGGGCCGCGTTTCGCATTTGCGGTCAGCTCAATGCCGGTCGCGACGATGGCGTCGAGATTGCGGCGCTGGCGCAAATTCCGGCCAATAGTAACATTTGCAATCGCCCCAGCCAGCCGGTTGTGGAACGCCGTTAGGCCGAACGCGATGCCACTGGCAGGGACAAGATCAACCCCCGCCTCAAACCCCGCCAGCCGCTCCGGCGCAAGTGCCTCATTAGCCTGGGTGATCACGGGAAAGACTGTGAAGGGCCGATAAAGCTCGTTGAGGGTTGGCAAACGGTAACCGGTGTAACTCGCCGCCCGCAGCGTCACCCCGCTGCTCGCCCGCCAGAGGGCCCCGATTCGTCCCGTCAGCTCGGTTCCGTCGCGGTCGGCGAATCGGCGGTCGCTCGTTGTCATACCAGCGGCGTTAATCTCCCGAAAATGCCCGTCACTGATCGTCCATCGGTCCAGCCGCACACCGCCAGTCAGGATCAGTTGACCAATCGTCCAGTCATCCTCGACAAAAAACCCCGTCATCATTGCCGCACCCCCGGCAGTGCGCCGTGCGGTGATGTTGCCGGTTGTAGTGCTATAGCTGTCCTCCGCCATAATTCCGTCGGCCAGCCGGGTATCGACGCCGATCCGCAGCAGATGATTGTTGCCAATTGGCGGACGAATTTCCAGCTTGCCGCCAATTCCGCTGGACGGCGTCGCGCGTTGATCAAGCGTCAGCCGAAAACTGGTGGCGCTGATCACCTTATTACTGAAATCGCGGAGCTGGCCGTAAAGCAGCGCATCGACTTGCCACGATCCGCGATGGATCAGCCGCAGGCTTGCATCCTGCCCTTGGGAATGATTGTCCGCGCCTGTAAAGCGTAAGGTGCGGTCATCGGCAAAGCTGATAAGCCTGGCCTGCACTTCCGTTACTTCGCTCAACGGAATGATGGCACGGATGCTGCCCGACCAGTCCTGAAAACGCGCCGGGGCGGTGGCGGCAACGCGCTGATTGAGCGGTGTCGTCTGAAATCCGCCGCTGCGCTGAAAACGGCCTGAGATGACAACAAAGCCCGCGCCCAGATTTGGCGCGAAGCTCGCGGTCAGGTTTTGGGAGGCGAAGCTGCCAGCGGCAATGCT
>JBBQAU010000014.1:0-20771 GCA_038316685.1 Sphingomonadales bacterium | reverse complement strand
GAGCTGCCCGCCTATCGCGGTGACATCATCAACGACATGGCCTTCACGCCCGAGGGCCGCACCCCTGATCCCGACCGGATGATCCGCGCGTATAGCCAGTCGGCGGCAACGCTCAACCTGCTGCGCGCCTTTGCGACGGGGGGCTATGCCAATCTGCATCAGGTGCACCGCTGGACGCATGACTTCATGGGTCGCAGCCCCTGGGCCAAGAAATATGCCGAAACTGCTGATCGCATTGGCGAAGCGCTGGAGTTTATGGCGGCCTGCGGGATCAACCCCGATACCGTGCCGCAGCTGAGCAGCACGCAATTCTTCACCAGCCATGAGGCGTTGCTGCTGCGGTATGAGCAGGCGCTGACCCGGCAGGATTCGCTGACGAACGACTGGTATGACACCAGCGCGCACTTTCTGTGGATCGGGGATCGCACGCGGTTTGAGGGCTCTGCCCATGTCGAATATCTGCGCGGTATCGGCAATCCCATCGGGATGAAATGCGGCCCGAGCCTTGAGCCAGACGAGCTGCTTAACCTGCTCGACACGCTCAATCCTGCGCGCCAGCCTGGGCGGATGACGCTGATCACGCGTTTTGGCCATGACAAGATTGAGACAGGGCTGCCCAGGCTGATCCGTGCCGTCATGCGCGAGGGGCATCCGGTGGTGTGGAGCTGTGATCCGATGCACGGCAATGTCATCAAGACCAACAGCGGCTACAAGACGCGGCCGTTTGACCGCATTCTTGCCGAGGTGCGCGGTTTCTTTGCGGTGCACCGGGCAGAGGGCAGCATTGCAGGGGGCATCCATGCCGAAATGACCGGGCAAAATGTCACTGAATGCACCGGCGGCGCGATGGACGTGACCCAGCTTGACCTTGCCGATCGCTACCACACCCACTGCGACCCGCGCCTCAACGCCGGGCAAAGCCTTGAACTGGCGTTCCTGCTCGCCGAAATGCTGAATGTGGAAATGGCAGAACGGCGTCGTGCGGCGGCGTAACGGTGGCAAGCAAGTGCCGATACCCAACGCCAGCCGCTTGACGCTATTACCCCTGCCGCCTATCTGCCCGGCTCGCCACAAGCGCGGCCCCTTCGTCTAGCGGTTAGGACGTCGCCCTCTCACGGCGAAAGCGCGGGTTCGATTCCCGCAGGGGTCACCATATCTTTATTGCGCGACATGTTGAGGGCAGCCTCTGACCCGCGGCAGCGGTTGCGGTTTGGTGCGCTTGGACTTAGGGCGATTCCAACTGAAGCTGGTTGGTCTGAAGGGAATGATCACCGTGCAACCCATACGTAAGGCTGTTTTTCCGGTTGGCGGTCTTGGCACCCGTTTTTTGCCTGCGACCAAGGCATTGCCAAAGGAAATGCTGCCCATCGTTGATCGGCCGCTGATTCAATATGCTGTCGATGAGGCGATTGAGGCCGGGATTGAACAGATAATATTTGTCACTGGTCGCGGTAAATCCGCGATCGAGGATCATTTCGACATCGCCTATGAGCTTGAAACGACGATGCGCAGTCGGGGCAAGTCGCTTGAGATGCTTGAGGCGACACGGCTGAAACCGGGTGCTGTCGCGTATGTCCGGCAGCAAGAACCGATGGGGCTGGGCCATGCGGTATGGTGCGCACGCGACATTGTCGGGGACGAGCCATTTGCCGTGCTGCTCGCCGATGATTTCATGCAGGGGGAACCGGGGTGTCTCAGGCAAATGATTGATGCCTATAACCAGACCGGCGGCAACATCATCTGCGCACAGGAAGTGGCGGATACGCAGACTGACAAATATGGCATCATCACCCCAGGGGTGCGCAATGGCACGCTAACCGAGGTGAAGGGGCTGGTCGAAAAACCTAAGCCGGGCACCGCCCCTTCCAATCTTGCCGTCATCGGCCGCTATATTCTGCAACCAGAGGTGATGCGCGTGCTGGAAACGCAGGAGAAGGGTGCCGGCGGTGAAATTCAACTGACTGATGCAATGGCGCAGATGATCGGCCGCCAATCCTTCCACGGCCTCACCTTTAACGGCAAACGTTATGACTGCGGCGACAAGGCGGGTTATGTGCAAGCCAATATTGCGGTTGCGTTTGCGCGCGACGATATCGGTGACGCGGTGCGTGACTTTGCGCAGGCGCTGTTAAGCTAGTTCTAGAGAATTTTGGCTTATCGGCCACTTGATCCCTTAGGTTATTGGAGAAAACAGCCATGCGTATTGTCATGATTGGCGCTGGATATGTCGGGCTGGTTTCGGGCGCGTGCTTTGCTGATTTTGGCCATGACGTCGTCTGCGTCGATAAGGACGCAGGCAAGATCGCCGCGCTCCATGCTGGCAAGATGCCGATCTTCGAGCCCGGTCTCGACGAATTGGTCCGCAAAAATGCCGCAGCCGAGCGACTGCACTTTACGACTGATCTCGCGTCCTCGGTCGCTGATGCCGATGCAGTCTTCATCGCCGTAGGGACGCCGTCACGGCGCGGCGATGGTCATGCTGATCTGAGCTATGTTTATGCGGCCGCGCATGAACTCGCAGGGCTGATTGCGGGGCATACTGTTATCGTTACCAAATCGACCGTGCCTGTCGGAACCGGCGATGAAGTCGAGCGGATCATCCGTGAGGCGAACCCCGATGCCGATTTCGCGGTGGTCTCCAACCCTGAATTCCTGCGCGAAGGGGCGGCTATCACTGATTTTAAACGGCCTGACCGGATCGTGATCGGCAGCGAGGATGAACGTGCAATTGAAGTCATGCGGCAAATTTATCGTCCGCTTTACCTCAATTCCTCCCCGCTGATCGTGATGTCGCGCCGGGCAGCCGAGCTTACGAAATATGCTGGCAATGCATTTCTGGCGACGAAAATCACCTTTATCAACGAGATAGCCGATCTATGCGAAAAGGTGGGTGCCGATGTGCAGGATGTTGCGCGCGGTATTGGCCTCGACAACCGGATTGGTGCCAAGTTTCTCCACGCAGGCCCCGGCTATGGGGGCTCATGCTTCCCCAAGGATACATTAGCGCTGTTGAAGACCAGCCAGGATTTTGGCGCGCCGCAGCGCATCGTCGAGGCGGTGGTGATGGTCAACGATACTCGCAAGCGCGCGATGGGCCGCAAGGTCATCCAGGCGATGGGTGATGATGTGCGCGGCAAGACGGTCGCGGTGCTGGGGCTTACCTTCAAACCCAACACCGATGACATGCGCGATTCCCCCGCGATTGCCGTTGTGCAGGCGCTCCAGGATGGCGGCGCGCAAATCCAGGCCTATGATCCTGAAGGGATGGAACAGGCGCGGCATGTGCTGGACAATGTCATCTATTGCGCGGGGCCGTATGAGGCGATCACGGGGGCTGATGCGCTCGTGATCGTAACCGAGTGGGACGCCTTTCGCGCGCTTGATCTTGGCCGGATCAAAGCATTGCTAAAACAACCGGTCATCGTCGATTTACGCAACATTTACCGCCCCGATGAGATCAAGGCAGCTGGCTTTACTTACACCAGTATTGGCCGATGAGCCGGGCTGATCCCGTCCTCGTCACCGGGGCCGCAGGCTTTATCGGTCGCGCAGTTGCCGAGCGGCTGCTCGGGCGCGGCGAGCGAGTGATCGGGATCGACAATCTCAACGACTATTATGATCCGGCGTTGAAAGATGCGCGGCTGGCGACGCTAGCGGGGCATGATGGCTTTGCGTTTGAGCGCATGGACATCGCCGATCATGCCGAGGTCGCAGCGCTGGTCAGGGCTCATGGCATGCAGAGGATCGTCCACCTCGCAGCACAGGCAGGGGTCCGACACAGCCTTGAAAATCCGTTCGCCTATGAGCGATCAAACCTCGCCGGGCATTTGTCGCTGCTCGAGGCGAGCCGCCACGCCCCTGATTTCGAGCACCTTGTCTATGCCTCGTCAAGTTCGGTCTATGGCGACAAGCCGATGGGCGGCGCTGGCTTTACCGAGGATGAGCCTGCCGTCAGCCCGGTATCGCTTTATGCCGCCACCAAGCGCGCGTGCGAGTTGATGAGCCATTCCTATGCGCATCTTTACGCGCTGCCGCAGACGGGCCTTCGCTTTTTCACGGTTTATGGGCCGTGGGGGCGACCCGACATGGCCTATTTCAGCTTCACCCAAAAAATTCTCGCGGGCGAACCGATCAAGGTATTTGGCGAGGGTAAAATGGCGCGCGACTTCACCTATATCGATGACATTGTCGATGGGATCATCGGCGCGCTTGATCATCCACCTGCCGGGCATGAGCACCGCATTCTTAACATTGGCGACAGCCGCCCCGTTGGTCTGATGGCGATGATCGAGGCGCTTGAGGAGGCGATCGGGAAAAAGGCCGACAAGATCATGCGCCCAATGCAACCCGGTGACGTGACCGCAACCTATGCCGATGTGTCAAAGCTGAGCGCACTGACTGGCTATCATCCGCACGTGATGCTCGAAGACGGCCTGAAGCGATTTGCTGTCTGGTATCGGGATTTTTACGGCGCCTGAGCCAGACCGGGCCAATCGCCTTCCTTGCCCCGCGCGCCCATCCGCGCCATAAACCCCCGCATTATGGCGGGTGCCGATCCAGGACCCGTTTCGGGCAATAAGGATTTTGGTCGAATGGCAACCGCTTCTCAACCGCTTACGGCAATCGTCACGGGCGCATCATCAGGTGTTGGTCTTTATGCCACCAAGTCGCTGACGGATCGGGGCTGGCATGTTGTGATGGCGTGTCGCGATCTCACCAAGGCGCGCGGCGCAGCGCACGCGGTTGGTATTCCCGATGCCATGGTCACGCACCTGCATATCGATCTGGGTGATCAGGCGAGCGTGCGCAGCTTTGTCGCGGCGTTTGAGGCAACAGGACTGCCGCTGAATGCGCTCGTCTGTAATGCCGCCAGCTATCAACCGCTGTTGAAAGAACCCGCGCGTTCGCCGGAGGGCTATGAGCTGAACGTCGCGACCAACCATTTGGGGCATTTTCTGCTCAGCCATTTGCTGCTGCCGGTGCTGCAACGCCACCCCTCCCCCACGCCGCGGCTTGTCACACTGGGAACGGTGACCGCTAATTCTGAGGAATTTGGCGGCAAAGTCCCCATCCCGGCCCCGGCCGATGTCGGCAATCTGGAAGGCCTGGAGGTGGGCTTCAAACACCCCATCGCGATGATCAACGGCAAGGCGTTCAAAGCGGGCAAGGCCTATAAAGACAGCAAGCTGTGCAACATGATGATGAACCGCGAATTTCATCAGCGATTGCACGACGACACCGGCGTTATCTTCAACACACTCTATCCCGGCTGCGTGGCAGAAACCGCATTGTTCCGCGACACGCCGCCGCTGTTCCGAAAGATATTTCCCTGGTTCCAGAAAAATATCACCAAAGGCTATGTTAGCCAGCCCTTGTCGGGCGTCCGTGTCGCACAAGTGGTGATCGATCCAGAATTCACCGAATCAGGCGTGCATTGGAGTTGGGGCAATCGCCAGAAGCCCGGCGCGCAAGCCTTCATCCAGCGCATGAGCGATAAAGCCACCGACACAGCGCGTTCTGCCCGGCTGTGGGATTTGAGCATGAAGATGGTAGGGCTGGGCTAACCCCTCAAAAAAACAGCTTCCTGATCGAAATCCGCACCGATCGGCCCAGCGGGTCGAGATAGGCGGGTTGATAGGCAATCGGCGTCACCCCGGTTGCATCACTCACCTGCTGGCGCGCGTTGAGGACATTGTCGATGCTCACCACCACCCGCATCCCGCGCATCCAGGGGTGTTTCTTGATGAGATCAAGCCGCTGGCCAAGATCGGCAAACAGCCGCAAATTGACCGTCGCAAGATCGGAGAAGTTGAGCGGCCCCGTCGCCGCGCCGCCGGTATTGACGCGGGTGCCGCTTGCCCAATTACCCGACAGACGCGCGCCAAGGCCATTATTATTATAGCCTGACTGGAATTCGATTTCGTGACGCGGCTGGCCCCCGCCATTGCCGATCGTGTCGCCCGACAGCAGATCAAGCACCGGGCCATTCGTGCCAACCCGCACCTGCTCGGTCAAATGAACGGTGTGGTAGATTGCGAATTGCAGCCGTCCTCCGCCCGGTCCACCACGGCCACCACCGCCGCCGCCAAAACCACCGCCGCCAAAGCCACCGCCGCCAAAGCCACCACCCGGCCTGCCGCCACCAGCACCGGCCCCAGGTCCGCCTGACGCGGTTGCACCCGGCGGGCCACCACCCGGCCGACCAAAAGTGATTGGATCACCAAACACCGTCCGGGTCGGCGGCGTCAGCCCGACAAAGGGGTTGGGGCCTTTCCCCGCGCGGAATGCCTCGATCTGCTTTTGAATTTTCGACTTGATCGACATTGAAAAATTGATGCCCCAACGCAGCTCAGACCGGCTGGTTTCGGCAAAATTGATTGCGCGATTGTCGATCCGCAGCAACTGCCCGGCCGGATCGCGCTGGAAGCGTTGCGGGAAAGCGCCCTCAATTGCCACCGTGGCGCTGGGGAAGCCCGCCAATGCATTGTTCGTTCGGGTATCGGTATAACTGGCGGTGAAGACCAGATCAGTCTTGTCGAGCGGTTTGATCGTGACACCCAGTCGATTGACCCGGCGGCTCTCCGCCAGCAAATTTCCATTGCCGCCCGATAAAGTCGTTACCGTTGCCGTCTGACCGCGCGTAAAATCAAAGACACGGACATTGGGCGTGGTAATTACCGGGTTGCCGAGTTGCTGCTGCGTTGGGGCGACCTCGCGGTCGGAGACGGAAGCGATCAGCCGAAACGCCTCCACCGGCGCCCAGTTGAGCCCGTATCCAATTGTGCGCAAGCCCCCGAAATCGGAAAGCTGATCATAGCCTATGTTAAAATTGGCCGAGAGCGATCCGATCGCCCCAAGCACATTCTTTGATCGGCTGGTCAGCGGGAAATCAAAGTTCAGCTGACCATTGCCAACCGTCCGCGACAGCTGCGCTGATTGCGCCACGCCGAAACGCTGCGTCTCGCTGTCAAAGCCAATTGTCTGGCCGCTCAGCCTCATGCTCGCCGCCACCGGACCGGCGGGGAGCCGGAAGAGATTGCCATTGGCCAGCGCGTCGACACCCCCCGTGATGAGCCGTGAGGAGGCGCGGTTGACCGGAAGCCCAGCAATCTGGTCAACTGCGATTGGCCCAAATGGATTGGCAAGCGGATCATTCGCCTGCAATCGCGCCTGAAATCCTGCCGAATCAAGGCCAACGTCGGTCAGCGTAGTGACATCATTTTGGTCAAAATTGCCAATCAGCGACCATTGCCAGCTTTTGACATTGCCACTGAAGGTTGCGCCAAGATGCGTGGTGATTATCTTGTTCTGCTGCCCCAGCGGCAGTAGCGTGTCGAGCAGTCGATCAACCGTCACTGCGCGGGAAAATGGCGAAAACGGGTTCCCGGCGGGGAGCGTCAGGGTCAGCGGCTGGAGGCCAAAGGTCGCGCGGGTGTCGCTGGTCTCAAGCCGCGCATTGAAGGTCGCGTTGATATTGCCGAACACTGTTGTGGCATAAATGCCATTCGCGCTGAAGCTCCGTCCGGCGGGGAGCAAAGTGCGAAACGACGTAGGGTCCGTCACGGTCGCTCGGCCCGCCCCGGCTGCAAATTCCGCAAGCGTGGCAGCGCGTGTTGCGGCAACAACGGGCACCCCGGCAATCGTCGCAACCGCCCCGGCGCGCAAGCTCAGCGCCGGATCAATTTCACCGCCCGCCGCGCCAACAACGTTGCCTGCGACCGCAAACGGGCTGTCGGGAAAACGAATGCCGCGTTCTGCCTCGGTGAGTGCCGAGCTTTCTTCATACTCGACATGCAGGTTGATCCGGCCCGAACGCGTGATCTTGAGCACATCAAACTCGCCCGACGGCGTTGCGCGACCGCCCTCTGTCGCGGCGCGCGCCTCAAACTCGGTGGTGACCGATTGAAAGCGCGGGCGCAGCACAAAATTGATCACACGCTGATCGGATCGGTAGCCGTATTTCAGTGCAACCTCTTCGGGCAGGATGTCGACGCGCAGGATCGCCTCGGTCGGCAGGTCGCGAATCTCTGTGAAGCCCGCGATCCGCCGACCATTGAGCAGCACGACGGGCGGCCCACCCCCGCCGCTGCGGGTTTGTGGGCCAAGCGCTGCCAGCAAATCGTTGACCGAACTAACCCCGTAGGAACGGATATCGGCAGGCCCAAGTTGCTGATCGGGCGGGATGTCCCCGATAACCGAGCCGGGCAAATTGCGCTGACCCTGCACGATGATATCACCACCATCGGCCGAATCGTCAGGCGCGGGCTGCGGCACTGTCGCGCCAGGGCGCGCGCCAGCGATAACAGACTGTTGCTGTGCCTGCGCGCCCATGGGGGCGCTCGCAATCAAAACCGCGAGGCTGATGCTAATTTGTGTCATACCATCCATGGCAAGGGGAAGTGTGTTGATACATTTGAAATGTCGCAGAAATATGCCAAGCTGCAATTTCTCGGCTGACAAATTCTTTGCACCGATACAGCAATTGCTGAAATACAACTGAAAAGCCCCCTTGCACCTTTGGACGAACACCGCAAAACGGATTTGTTCGCAGGTGCAAAAGAGTTTGCAGAGGGGCGACAATCGGCGTCATCATTGATGCGCTTCAACTAGGGTGAATCGGTGGGGCTTCGATCTTCGTTCACG
Organism: Sphingomonadales bacterium; assembly: GCA_038316685.1. Lineage (GTDB taxonomy): Bacteria > Pseudomonadota > Alphaproteobacteria > Sphingomonadales > Sphingomonadaceae > Sphingomonas. The sequence continues at coordinate 12,128 of JBBQAU010000014.1, read as the reverse complement.
ACCAGACGCCTGACGAGCGCGACGTCGGCGTTATTGCTGATCCCCGGCCTTGCGCTGTCGGCTTGTGGCGGCGGCGGCGATGCGAAAGGCAAGGGTAAACCCGGTGGCACACCCATCGTCGGCTATATCGTCGCCCAGCCCGGCCGTGTGCCGATCATCGCCGAGCTTTCGGGACGTACTACCCCCTATCAAATATCGCAGGTCCGCCCGCAGGTGTCGGGCATCATCCTCCGCCGCCTGTTTCAGGAAGGCGCGCTCGTGCAGGCCGGCCAGACGCTGTATGAGATCGACCCGAGCCTTTACCGCGCAACCGGTGAGGAGGCGCGCGCCAATGTCGCCCGCGCAGAAGCAACCGCCGAAGCAGCACATATTCGCGCAGAGCGTTTTAAGCCGCTCGCTGCAATCCAGGCGGTCAGCCAACAGGATTACACCGATGCTGTCGCACAAGAACGGCAGGCGCGCGCAGGCGTTGCCCAGGCGCGCGCATTGCTGTCAACCGCGCGGATCAATCTGCGCTTCACGCAGGTGCCAGCGCCGATCAGCGGCCGGATTGGCCGCTCGCTCTTTACCCAGGGCGCACTCGTCACGATCAATCAGCCGGAACCGCTGGCGACGATTCAGCAGCTTGATCCGATCTTTGTCGATATCAAGCAATCAAGCGCCGAATTGTTGTCGCTGCGCCGCGCGCTGGCAGACGCGGGCGCGGTGCCGACAACCGCCAGCGTCCGGCTGAAACTTGAAGACGGCAGCGATTACGGGTTGGTGGGCACCGTTGAGTTTACCGAGGTGACGGTTGAGGAGGCGACAGGCACCGTGACGTTGCGCGCCCGTTTCGCTAATCCGCAAGGGTTGCTGCTGCCCGGCATGTTCGTGCGCGCGCAATTTACGCAAGGGATTGCGACCAGCGCCTTCCTGATCCCCCAGCAAGGCCTGACGCGGGGCCCGCGCGGCGATGCCAGCGTATTGATCGTCGGTCCCAAGAATGAGGCACTGTTGCGACGGGTCAAGTCGGAGCGGACGGCGGGTGCGTATTGGATCGTGACCGACGGGCTGAAGGCCGGCGACAAGGTGATCACTGAGGGCTTGATCAGGGCCAAGCCTGGAAAGCCGGTAAAGCCCGTCCCCGCCGGATCGCCCGAAAAAATCGCACCCCCGGCCAAAAAATGACCCGCAATATCACCCAAAGAGTTGCTGGGTCGTGATTTCCCGCGTCTTCATTGATCGCCCAATTTTTGCCTGGGTAATTGCCATCATCATCATGATGCTTGGCATTGGCGCGATCTTTACGCTGCCGATCGAGCAATATCCCGATGTCGCGCCACCCCAGGTCAATATCCGCGCAAGCTATCCAGGTGCATCAGCTGAAATTTTGGAAACGAGCGTTACTCAGGTGCTGGAGCAGCAACTGACCGGGATTGATGGGCTGCTTTATTTCAGCTCGTCGTCAAGCTCGCGCGGGACGGTCAGCATCTCGGTGACCTTTGAGAAAGGCACCAACCCCGATATCGCGCAGGTCCAAATCCAGAATAAGGTTCAGCAAGCGCTCCCCAGGTTGCCGCAACAGGTGCAGCAACAGGGGCTGACCGTCACGAAATCAAACCCCGATTTCCTGATGATCTTTGCGCTTTATGACACGACCGATCGCAGCACCAATCAGGACGTTTCCGACTATCTCGTCTCAAACCTGCAAGATGGCATTGCACGGCTGCCCGGCGTGGGCGATTCCAATGTGTTCGGTGCACCCTATGCAATGCGGATCTGGCTCAACCCCGAAAGGCTTGCGGCATATTCTTTGATTCCGGGTGACATCATTGCCGCTGTGCAATCACAAAATGCCGAAGTTGCGGCAGGCGAATTGGGCGGGCAGCCGATGCCGCAAACGCAGATGCTCAACGTGACCGTGACCGCGCAATCGCGGCTGAGCAGCGCTGAACAATTCCGCAACATCATCGTCAAGACGATGCGGGATGGGTCAACGGTTCGGCTGAGCGATGTTGCCCGTGTTGAATTGGGGGCGGAGAATTACACGATCCGCAGCCGCGCAAACGGGCATCCCGGCGCGGGCATGGCGGTCTCGCTCGCACCAGGCGCTGATGCACTAACGACCGCTGAACTCGTCAAGGCAGAGGTTGCACGGCGCACCAAATCGCTCCCTCCGGGCTTTGAGGTCACTTACCCGCTCGACTCAACGCTCTTCATCAAATTGTCGGTCGAAGAAGTCGTCATCACGCTGATTGAGGCCATCCTGCTCGTCGTCGTCGTGATGTTTGTGTTTCTGCAAAGCTGGCGGGCAACGCTGATCCCGACCATCGCTGTACCAGTCGTGCTGCTCGGCACCTTTGCGATTTTGGCAGCGGCAGGGTTCACGATCAACACCATGACCTTGTTTGGGCTGGTGCTTGCGATCGGCCTTCTTGTTGATGACGCCATCGTCGTCGTCGAAAATGTCGAACGTCTGATGGACGAAAACCCCGACATGACGCCACGCGAAGCGACGATCCAGTCGATGAACGAGATTACCGTCGCGCTAATTGCGATTGCGCTGGTGCTGTCAGCGGTGTTCCTGCCAATGGCGTTTTTCGGCGGATCGACAGGCGTTATCTATCGTCAGTTCTCGCTGACGATTGTCTCGGCGATGGTGCTGTCGGTGGTGGTTGCTGTGGTGCTGAGCCCGGCGCTGACCGCAACCTTGCTCAAACGGCACCCCAAGCATCACGATGACACATCTGGCCCGTCGCGGCTGGCAAAGGCAGGCAATTGGTTCAACGACGGGTTTGACCGCATGGTCAATCGCTATGTCGCCTCGGTTGAACAGGTGGTTGATCGCAAGTTGATCTACCTCGCGATTTACGCCGCCGTCTGCATCGTGCTTGTGCTGTTATTCGTTCGGTTGCCGACGGGGTTCCTGCCCAATGAGGATCAGGGGAGCGTCCAGCTGCAATTTACGCTGCCTGCCGGTGCCACCCAGGCACGCACGCTGGCGGTGCAGCAGGCGCTGGAGCGCTATTTCCTGGAAGATGAAGGGGCCAATGTCCGCGCGCTGCTGACGATCAGCGGGACCGGCGGCGGCGGCAGTTCGGCGGGCCAAAATCAGGGACGCGGCAATATTGCGCTGAAGAACTGGGCCGACCGCCACGGCCGCGTGAACAGCGCGGATGCGATTGCCGAGCGGGCAACGGCGGCATTTGCTGGATTGCGAGACGCGCGCGTCAACGTGCTGACGCCGGGTGCCATTCGCGGCCTTGGCCAGCAAAGCGGGTTTAGCCTCCAGCTACAGAATACCGGCGCCCTCAGCTTGACCGAATTCAAGGCGGCACGTGACAAGCTGCTCGCCGAGGCGCTGGCTGACCCGATGCTCGCGCAGGTTCGGCTCACTGATCTCGACGATCAGCCGACATTGGCGATTGATATCGACCACCAGAAGCTCGCCGTCATGGGGCTGAGCCAAAGCGATGTGAATACGACGCTGTCGGCGGCTTGGGGTGGGCGCTATGTCAACGACTTCAATGATCGTGGCCGGGTAAAGCGCGTCTTTGTTCAGGGCGATGCGCCGTATCGCGACGCGCCAGAGGATTTGTCGCAATGGTTTGTCCGCACCGGCGATGGGTCAATGGCCCCCTTCTCGTCATTCTCGACCGGCCACTGGGGGTCGGCACCCCCTTCGCTCGCGAGGTTCAAGGGCATTTCATCGTTCGAATTTTCCGGCCAGGCATCACGCGGCTTCAGCTCGGGCCAGGCAATGGACCGGATGGAGTCGCTGGCCTCAAAATATCCCGGCACGTCGGTTGCGTGGTCCGGTTTGTCCTATCAGGAGCGGCTCTCGGCGGGGCAGGCGCCTTTGCTGTATTCGCTGTCGTTGCTCGTCGTGTTCCTGTGTTTGGCGGCGCTGTATGAAAGCTGGTCGATCCCGGTCGCGGTATTGCTCGTCATTCCGCTCGGTCTGGTCGGCGCGATCTTTGCGGTGACGCTGCGCGGGCTTCAAAATGACGTCTATCTCCAGATCGGTTTGCTCACCACCATGGGCCTCGCCGCCAAGAACGCCATCCTGATGATCGAATTTGCCGATCAGGCTGAAAAAACCGGTATGCGGGTGATTGATGCCGCGATCCAGGCCGCGCGGATCCGGCTTCGCCCCATCCTGATGACCAGCCTTGCGTTCATCTTTGGCGTGCTGCCACTCGCGCTTGCCACCGGGGCAGGCGCAAACAGCCGCATCGCTATCGGCACCTCCGTCATCGGGGGCATGCTAACAGCGACGATGCTGGCGGTGTTTTACATCCCGCTCTTCTTTGTGATTGTCCGGCGCACGACGCGTGATGCGTTGAAAAACCTCCGCAAGCGGCTGTCGCGACCAAGGGCAAGTTCATGACCCGGCGGATGACCCGAACCCTTACGGTCGCGCTGCTCCTGAGCGGTTGTTCAATGACGCCCCGCTATGAGCGGCCTGCCCTTCCCGTCGCCGCGAACTTCCCCGAAGCGACGGTGCGTGAGCCCGGCGATGCCACGCTGCCGAGCGTCGATTACAAGGCGATTCTCCAGGACGAGCGGCTGCAAAAACTGATTGCAGAGGCACTCGTCAGCAACCGCGACCTGCGGATTGCGGCAGCCAACATCGCGGCGGCGCGCGCGCAGTATCAAATCCAGCGCGCCGAGCGACTGCCGCTGATCGGCACTGCCAACAACGTCGCCATCGTCGATGCCGGCACGGGTCGCAACAACATTGGTGGTTCGCCAGTCGCAGGCGGACAACGCGAGAATTTTAGCGTCGGCATCGGCGTCACGCAGTTCGAAATAGATCTGTTTGGTCGGCTTGCGGCACTCAGCAAAGCGGAACAGGCGCGCTATTTTGCAAGCGAAGTCGGCGGACGCGCCACCCGCCTGACGCTGATCGGCGATATCGCCACGAACTGGCTTCGCTATGCCGCTGACGAGAGCCTGCGCGCGATTGCCGAGCAGACCGTTTCAAGCGCAGAGTCGAGCGTCCGGCTAACCCGCGCGCGGCTTGACGGCGGCATTGCACCGCTGACCGATGTCGCGCAGGCCGAAACGATCCTCGCCACGGCGCAGTCCGATCTGGCGGTACAGACGACCGCACTCGCGCAGGATATCAACGCGCTGCGGCTGCTGATTGGCGAGGAAGTGGATGCAGCGCTGCTGCCAAGCGGCATTGCTGATGCGGGCAAGACAATTGCCGAGCTGCCCTCGGGGCTTGAGTCGATCATATTGCTCCGCCGTCCTGATGTCGTGCAGGCCGAATATCTGTTGCGCGCCGCCAATGCGCAGGTGGGTGCGGCGCGCGCGGCGCTGTTCCCGCGGCTCTCGCTCACTGTCCTTGGCGGTCTGGGGAGCAACGCCCTGTCGCAGCTCTTTACGACCCGCGCATTTAACTACACGCTGATCCCGGGGATAAATTATCCGATCTTTGCCGGCGGGCGAAACCGCGCCAATCTGGCCCAGGCACGCGCGCAGTTTGATGCGGCGGTCGCAGGCTATGAACGCGCGATTCAGATCGCTTTTCGCGAAGTTGCCGATGCGCTCGCCAGGCGGAGCACGATCAATGCGCAGCTCGATGCGCAACAGCGGCTGGCGCGCGCCGCCGCCGATACCTTCCGCCTGTCCGACGCGCGTTATCGCGGTGGGATCGACCCGTTCCTCGCCAATCTCGACGCGCAACGCTCGCTCTATCAGGCACAACGCTCGCTGGTCGCGACGCAGCTTGTGGCGGCGAACAACCGGGTGACGCTGTATCGCACCCTCGGCGGCGACGCGCTGGTCGAGGGGACGGCAAATGGTCCGGTGGTGCCACCCACCCCTCAATGAAAATCCCTCGACTTGGGAATGATTCGTACATCCCGGGGATGCGAACCGCGCGCGATCTTGCCGCGCGGGTGTTGGGGGTGATCGAATTCGTCGGCGCGTGAGCGCTCCGTCGGGGTTTCGCCGCGTTCGGTTAGGGTGTCGAGCATAGGCGTGCGGTCGATGATGCGGCTGGCCATCAGATGGATAACGCCCTCAATACTGTGCTGGATCACCCCTTCCACCAGCATCAATCGGGAGGCCATCACCTGTCGCCGGAAAATCTCAAACTGACGCGCCCAAAGCACGATGTTCACGACGCCGCTTTCATCCTCAATCGTAATGAAAATCGCATTGCCATTGCCGGGCCGCTGGCGGACCAACACAATACCCGCCGTGCGCACACGCGCGTCATTGCGGGCGGCGCGGATTTCGGCGCAGCTCAGCACGCCCTCTGCGCGCAATTCGTCACGCAGGAAACTCATTGGGTGGGCTTTGAGTGACAGCCGGATCGTCTGATAATCCGCGACGACATGTTCAGCGGCCGACATGATCGGCAACGCGACATCGCCCTCCTCGCCCAGCTCGCGCGCATGCATTGCAGCGAACAACGGCAATTCGCCATTTGGGGTGCGGCGCACTTCCCAAAGCGCGGCGCGGCGATCAAGCGCGATCGAGCGTAACGCATCGGCATCGGCCAGCCTTCGCAATGCATGCTGGGGCAGGCCTGACCGCCGGGCCAGTTCCTCAACCCCGGTAAACGGCCCGGCATCCAGCGCGTTCGCCAATGCATCAGCCCATTCCTGCCGAAAGCCACCAATCTGGCGATAGCCGAGCCTGAGTGCGAGCGAGCCATCATCGCGCGCCTCAAGGCTGTTGTCCCACCGGCTGGCATTCACATCAACCGCGCGCAGCTCCACCCCATGTTCCTGCGCATCACGCACAATCTGGGCGGGCGCATAAAAGCCCATCGGCTGCGAATTGAGCAGCGCGGCTGCGAACGCCGCTGGATAATGACATTTGATCCACGACGAGACATAGACCAGCCGCGCAAAGGACAGCGCATGGCTTTCGGGGAAGCCGTACGAACCAAAGCCCTCAATCTGTTTGAAACAGCGTTCGGCAAAATCGCGTTCATAGCCGCGCGTGACCATGCCATCGATCATCTTGGCCTGAAAATTTTCCATTCGCCCGACATTTTTGAAGGTCGCCATCGCGCGGCGCAGGCGGTTGGCGTCACCGGGCGAGAATTTGGCGGCCACAATGGCGAGCTTCATCGCCTGTTCCTGAAACAACGGCACGCCGAGTGTCTTGCCGAGCACCTGGCGCAGTTCGTCCGCCGGGCCATGTTCGGGCGCCGGCGAAGGGTAATCGACCTTCTCCCGGCCCTGCCGCCGTCGCAAATACGGGTGGACCATATCGCCCTGAATCGGCCCCGGTCGCACAATCGCGACCTGAATCACCAGATCATAAAATTCACGCGGGCGAAGACGCGGCAGCATGTTGATCTGCGCACGGCTTTCCACCTGAAACACGCCAACGCTGTCGCCCTTGCACAGCATATCATAAACCACCGGGTCATCGGCCGGGATCGTATCCAACTGATGATCGGCCAGCCCGTGCGCGCGCATCAGCTCAAAGCTTTTCTGGATACAGGTCAGCATGCCCAGCGCCAGCACATCGACCTTCATCAGCCCCAGCGCCTCAATATCGTCCTTGTCCCATTCGATGAAAGTGCGATCAGCCATCGCGGCATTATGGATTGGCACCATCTCGTCGAGCCGCCCCTCGGTCAGCACGAAGCCGCCAACATGCTGCGAGAGATGCCGGGGAAAGTGCAGGATCTGATCGACCAGCATCTTGAGCCGTGCAATCGCCGGATTATCGAGCGCAAAGCCGGTTTCGGCAAAGCGCGCCTCATCCATCGCGCTGGCATAGCTGCCCCATACGGTGCTGCTGATACGGTTTGTCACATCCTCGGTAAAACCGAGCGCCTTGCCAACTTCCCGCACCGCGCTGCGTGGGCGATAATGGATGACGGTTGCGGCAATCCCGGCGCGTTCACGGCCATAACGGCGATAGATATACTGCATTACCTCCTCGCGCCGTTCATGCTCAAAATCGACATCAATATCGGGCGGCTCCTTGCGTTCCTCTGAGATGAAACGCGAAAACAGCAGATCATATTTCATCGGATCAACCGAGGTGATGCCGAGCAGAAAACACACCGCTGAATTGGCGGCAGAGCCGCGCCCCTGGCACAAGATCGGCGGCTGTTGCGCGCGGGCGAAATTGACGATGTCGTGCACCGTCAGGAAGTAATAGGCATAGTTGCAGCGGCGGATGAGCGGAAATTCCTCATCAAGCAACGCCTGCATCCGCGCTGGAATGCCGCCTGGAAAGCGCTGATGTGCTGCATCAAGCACGATCTTTTCCAGCCAGTCCTGCGGCGTCCAACCCTGCGGCACGGGCTCATGCGGATATTCGTAGCGCAGCTGATCAAGGCTGAAGTTGATCCTGTTCAGAAGCGCGCCCGATGCTTCGATGGCGTGCGGGTAAGCCTTGAAAAGCCGTGCCATTTCCTGCGGGTCTTTCAGATGACGTTCGGCATTGGCGGCGAGGCGACGGCCGGCCGCAGCAAGTGTCGTCTTATGACGGATACAGGTCAGCACATCATGCAAGGGCCGGGCTTCAGGATTGGCATAAAGCGCGTCATTGGTGGCGAGCATCGGCACGTTCAGTTTTGCCGCCAGTGCCGCCCGCCGCACCATCATCCGTCGGTCACGCCCCGCAAGCGGCATGCGCGCGGCGAGCCAGACGCGACCCGGTGCCGCCGCAACCAGACGTTCCAGCCGATGCTCAGCATCATCTGCCAAATGCCTGGAAAGGCTGGCATCGGGCATCACGATCAACAGCAGGCCTTGCAGATGCGCGAGCAGATCATCGAACATCAGCTGGCACGCGCCCTTTTCAACACGCCGGTTACCCAGCGTCAGCAACCGACACAGCCGCCCCCAGCCCTGCCGGTCAGCGGGGTATGCGACGATATCGGGCGTGCCATCGCTAAAGGCGATCCGCGCGCCGACGATCAGCCGGAGCGCAATCGGCGGCAGGCCCTGTTCCTCGGCGCGCTCCTGCGCCTCCCGAAGCGCCACATGCGCGCGCACAACCCCCGCCACGCTGTTGCGATCAGCAATGCCGATGGCGCTGAGACCAAGCGCAATCGCCTGTTCAACCATCTCCGACGGGTGCGAGGCACCCACGAGAAAAGAATAATTGGTCGCTACCACCAGCTCTGCCACATCGCTCATGCAAACAGGCCGTGCAGATACCAGCCGGGGTTGATTTTCTCGCTACCGTAAAGCCCGTGCCGGAAAATCCAGAAACGTCGCCCGCGTGAATCTTCAACGCGGTAATAATCGCGCGTCAGCCCGGCATTATCGTCTCGCTTCCACCATTCCGCCGCGATCCGTTCCGGCCCTTCAAAGCGCGCGACCTCATGCAAGGTACGCCGCCAGCGAAAGCGGTGCGGCGGGCCATCGGGCACCTCTGCGATCACGTCGATTGATTGCGGCGGGTGGAAGAGATGGATCGGGCGCAGCGGCGGCTCGCCTGCCTCTGGCGCGTCCCACGGCACGGGTGTCGCCGCCTCGACCGCAGGCAGGGCAAAAGTGGCTTGTTCAGGAATATGCGTGTCGCGTGGACGCAAGCGACGAAAACGTTCCCGCCCCACACGCGTGCTCAGCCGGTCAATAAGCGCGGCAAGCTCTGCCTCGGCAACCGCACCGCCTTCGAGCTGTAATTGCGTGGGGGCAAGCGGCTCCAACTGCGGCACCGCCAGCCGGATCAGGTCAAAGCCAAAGCCCGGATCAATCGGGTCGCTAAGCGCTGCCAACCGTTCCGCAAACAGCCGCATCACGCCCTTGGGATCGCGCAGCGGCAGGCTTGCCTCGACCGCCAGATCGCTGACCGCGCCATCGCTTCGATAAAAGCGCGCGGCAAACCGTCGCCCGCCCATGTGCCGCTCCAGCAGCGCCTCGGCTGCATCAGCCGCAAGCTCACCCAGCACGGCGAGCGCGACCTCGGTCTGCAGAATCGGTTCGGCGAAGCGGTGCTCGAACAGCAAGGCGGGTTCGGCGCGACGCGGGGTGATGCGGCTGTCAGACTTGCCGAGCAACCGGGCGAGGCCATCGGTCACCTCTTTGCCAAAACGCGCGGTGAAGGGCGCGCTCGGTCGGCCCGCCAGATCGCCGATTGTCTTGAGCCCCGCGCGCTTCAGGGCAAGCGCGGTTTCATCGTCGAGCCTGAGCGCTGCAATTGGCAGGCGGCGGACGGCGGCGTTCTCATCCGGGGCAGGCGCGGATTGAAAACGCGCGAGCGCCTGCGCTGCCTCAGGCGTGCTGGCGAGCGCATGACGCAACTGAAAACCGGCGCGTGACAGCCACAGCGTGATCGTATCAACCAGCGCTGCTTCAGCCCGCGCGCCTGCCGCACAGCCGGTCAGATCAAGCGTCAGCGCCTCATCATCAAGCGCTGCCATCGGCGTAAAGCGATCACAGGCATCGCAGAGTTGTTCAAGCAACTGCTGGTCAGCGGCGGGATCATGCTCAATCGCGATCAGGTCCGGCGCGCGGGCGCGGGCATCTGCCAGTGTCAGGCCGGTTAGCTCCAGCCGGTGCGCGCGTTCATCCACAGCGACAATCCGCATCGCCCCGCGTTGTTTTTGCGTAAAGACGTGCGGACCATCAAGCAACGCGCCGTTCATCACGCGTCGCCAGCGATCCGTCGACAGATACGGGAACCACAGCGCAAGATAGCGCCGGTTCGCAGAAGATATGCGCGTCACGATCCCACTCCACTTGCCAATGCTGCCCCGCTTTGCCGCCGCGCTGGCGAAGCAAGCCAAGATCAAGCGTGGTAAAACCGGGGGCCTGCGCCTCAAGCGGTACCGCCGCTGCAGACGCGACCGACCAGCGCGTCTGTGCAGCACTTGGCGTTGGTTCAGCTTCAGTGCGCAGCATGATCGCGGTGACGCCTGAGGCTTCCGCCGCCACCGCCAGCCGCCTGCTCGCGGTCAGATCAAGCGCGCGCGGCATCTTCCACAACTCAATGATCGCCACATCGATATCAGGGCAACGCACCACCTCTGCCGCCACGCGCAACAGGCCGATCGCATCATCCATCACACCCAGAATGACGCGCGCCGGATCAACCCCAAGCTCGGCAAGGCCAGGCGCATGCAGGCACCCGCCCCGCGCCTCTGCCTGCCGTTCCCGCAGCCAGAAAATGCTCGCCCCCGGCCGGTCAAGCCGAACGGCAAGCATCGCGGCAAAACCCGTCGCGCTGCCGCAATCATCGGGGCTTGCCGCAAAAATCTCATGCAGCCGCCCCCGCGCCAGCCCACCACCGAGTGCTGCATCAATGCCTGCATGCCCAAGCGGCGCATATAAGGGTCCCGCCGCGCCCCGCAGGCCTTCAACAGCGGCAACACGCTGCCGCAACGTAACGAGAGTCTGAACCGAATCGAGCATAATTGTTCCTGATATGTTCTTAATCAGGCCGACCCGCGACTGAGTCAAGCGCACGCGGATAATTGTTTCAGCACGATACTGAGCGTTTTCCTGGCAGCAGTTCAAATTCCTGCAGGTATGGCCTGGTTTGAAGATCATCGATCTGCTCAAACAACTTGTGTCGAAACCGCAACGAGACAGCTTTTTTCCGCTTTCCGGTAAGCGCGGCTGTCGGCGCCACTCCAGGCATTTACCGGCCAGATCGACAGCTTAGCTAGCTAGGACGACAGGGGGCCTCAGGCCTTTTATCGCCGCTATCTGCTGGCAAAGCGTAACGCCCCACCCGCTTGCCTGCCGCCCAAAGCTCAAGCGCGCGCCCGACAAAGACCAGATCAGTGGCGCGTTCATCAACATCGACCATCCGGTAAAGGTTGCTACCGGCACGGCCTGATAAGAGGGAGCCCCGGCGATACCGACCTGTCAGTGCCGTGCGCCACTGGCCATCAATCGCAACGGCAATAACCGCGCGCAACGAACGGGGAGCGTTGCTGGAAGGGAAGGCAACACAAATCTGGGGTGCGCCGATGCCCAGGCCCGGATACTCCACCCGTCCGGCGGCGAAATCAGCCGCGAGCGCTGCGGGCAGTGACGCAGGGGACATGGCCCCGATGAGAACCAAAGGGAGGCCGGGCAGCAAAGAACGCCCACCCGGCCCCGGCATCAGCGCAGCGGCACCCGCAAGCTAAACGCCCCGCCAAAAGCCAGCGGCGCGGCGGCGTTATGGCCCGCATTGCTGATCGCAACGCCGGTCAATGACAGTGT
>JBBQAU010000013.1:0-20785 GCA_038316685.1 Sphingomonadales bacterium | reverse complement strand
GCGGGCGCGACACAGGGCGATGCGACGATCAGCCAAAGCGGGATAGTCTCAATAGACATCGGCCCCGGCGTGGTTCAGTGCGCCTCATTCAAAAGCACGGTAACGCCCTGTCGCAGGCCCAATGACTTCGTTATCCGTTATAGCCTGGCCGATGGCACAAAAACCCATGTCCGCGTCGCGGCGGGCGAGGAGTATCGCTTCCGCCTCGCCGCGCGCCCGACGACCTGCGAGATCATTCTGCGAAAATAGCCGCACTTTGGTCCCCACCTAGCCCAATCCCGCATTCCGCCCTAACAGACCCCCATGCTCCGCCTCACCGATCTGAAACTTCCGCTTGGCCATCCGCCTGAGGCGTTGCGCGAGGCGATCCTTGCCCGGCTCGATATCCCCACCGCCGATCTGATCGATTTCGCGATTGCCCGCCGCGCCAATGATGCGCGTAAGAAATCGGCGATCCTGATGGTCTATTCGGTCGATGTGACGCTGGCGGATGAGGCGGGGGCGCTCGCGCGGCATGGCGGCGATCCGCATATCAAGCCGACGCCCGATACCAGCTACCGCTTCGTCACTGATGCGCGCTCGCGCCCCGGTGCGTTGCGGCCGGTCGTGATAGGCACGGGGCCGTGCGGGTTGTTTGCAGGGTTGATTCTCGCGCAAATGGGATTGCGGCCGATCATCCTTGATCGCGGCAAACTGGTGCGCGAACGGACCAGGGATACCTGGGGACTATGGCGGGGCGGGGTGCTTGATCCCGAATCGAACGTGCAATTTGGTGAGGGCGGCGCGGGCACTTTTTCCGATGGCAAATTGTGGAGCCAGATCAAGGACCCGCGCCATCTTGGCCGCAAGGTGCTGACCGAGTTTGTGAAGGCGGGCGCGCCGCCCGAAATCCTGACCGAGGCCCATCCGCACATCGGCACCTTCCGGCTGGTGACGATGGTGGAAAGCATGCGCGCGACGATTGAAGCATTGGGCGGGGAGTATCGCTTCCAGAGCCGCGTCGATGACGTTGATGTCGAGACGGCAGCAGACGGCGCGCGGCGGGTTCGCGGGCTGCATCTTCATACCGGGGACTATATCGCCGCCGAGCAGGTCGTGCTCGCAATTGGGCATAGCGCGCGCGATACCTTTGCGATGCTGCATGATCGCGGTGTGCATATTGAGGCCAAGCCGTTTTCGGTCGGCGTGCGGATTGAACATCCCCAGGCCTGGATCGACAAGGCGCGCTTTGGGAGTTGTGCCAAGCATCCTGATTTGGGGGCGGCGGCCTATACGCTGTCGCATCACTGCGCGAATGACCGGACAGTTTACAGCTTTTGCATGTGCCCTGGCGGGCGAGTGGTGGCGGCAACGTCTGAGGTCGGGCGCGTCGTCACCAACGGCATGAGCCAATATTCGCGCGCAGAATTCAACGCCAATTCCGGGCTGGTGGTGGGGATTGATCCGGCGCGCGATTATCCGGGGCATCCGCTTGCGGGGATTGATCTGCAACGACGGTTGGAGGAATTGGCGTTTGTCGCGGGCGGTTCCGATTACAGCGCGCCGGGGCAGTTGCTGGGCGATTTCGTCGCCGGGCGGGCGTCAACCGCACTGGGGGAGGTCATCCCTTCCTATAAACCTGGCGTAACGATGACTGATCTTGCTACCTGTCTGCCCGATTTTGTGATCGCCGCAATGCGTGAAGCGCTGCCCGCGTTCGGGCGGCAGATTGCAGGCTATGACCATCACGACGCGGTGATGACGGGGGTGGAAACGCGCACCTCCTCCCCGATCCGCATCACGCGCGGCCGTGATTTCCAGAGCCTCAATACGCGCGGGTTGTTTCCGGCGGGTGAGGGCGCGGGCTATGCAGGCGGCATTCTGTCCGCGGCGATTGATGGCATCAAGATTGCCGAGGCAGTGGCGCTGGCGATGGCGGCGGAATGATGGGCGCGCGGCCGAACGAAACGCCATGAGAGTCCATAAGGCCTAATATTACTCTTATTTTACAACAGTTTAATGAATTTCTTCCAAGTGCATTCCCGGTCTAACCCAGAGCCTAAACCGCCATCCCCGCTGCGTAGCCACTCGCCCACGCCCATTGGAAGTTATATCCGCCAAGCCAGCCCGTCACGTCAACCGCCTCACCAATTGCATAAAGCCCCGGCACAGAGCGCGCCGCCATTGTCTGCGAGGACAGGCCATCGGTGCTGATCCCGCCAACCGTAACCTCGGCCTTGGCAAAGCCCTCGGTCCCGTTCGGCTGGAAAGGCCAATCGGCGAGACGCGCGGCGATCTCGGTCAACTCCCGGTCAGTAAAGCCCGCCAGCTCGGTCCCGAACGGCAAGCGCTGCGCGAGCGTTTCGGCAAGCCGGGTGGGCAGCGCTGTTGCGAGCAGATGGCGCAGGCTGGCGCGCGGGCGATCGCGCTTGGCGGTGACGATCCAGTCGCGCGGGTGATCGGGGGTGAAATTGATGCCGATCGGCTGGCCGTGCCGCCAGTAGCTCGAGACTTGCAGGATCGCCGGACCTGAGAGACCCCGGTGCGTGAACAACGCCGCCTCACGGAACCGGGTCTTGCCGCACGCCGCGACCACCTCTGCGGCGACGCCTGACAGCGCCTGAAACAGCGCCTCATCCGCGCCGAGCGTCAGCGGCACCAGGGCAGGGCGCGGCTCAACCACCTTGAGCCCGAACTGCCGGGCAAGATCATACGCAAATCCCGTTGCGCCCATCTTGGGAATGGACGGCCCGCCGGTTGCAATCACCAGCGCCGGCGCGCTAACGGATCGACCGCCATAGGTGACGCGATACTGCCCGTCGCCATGCTCAACCGCGCTGACGGGATGGCCAAGCGCGATATCAACGCCTGCACATTCATCGATCAGCATCTGGACGATTTGTTTGGCGGACCCATCGCAGAACAGCTGCCCAAGCGTCTTTTCATGCCAGGCAATGTGATGCGCCTCGACGAGCTCAACGAAATCCTGCGGGCTGTAGCGGCTGAGCGCCGATTTGGCGAAGTGCGGGTTGGCGGAAATGAAGCGATCAGCGACCGTAGCTGTATTGGTGAAATTGCAGCGTCCGCCGCCCGAGATCAGGATCTTCTTGCCGGGTTCATCGGCATGATCAATGAGCAGCACCCGTCGACCGCGCTGGCTTGCGACGCGTGCGCCCATCATCCCGGCCGCGCCTGCGCCCAGGATAATGACATCATAAGCAGCGACGCTGGCTATTCTGTGCGCCCCGTAAACCACATGCGCTGCAACTCGCGCTTCTTGTCGAAAAACTGATGCTTGAGCGCCCCCAGCACATGCAACGCGACCAGTACAAAAACAAAATACGCGGCAATCTCATGCGTCTCGCCAAAGACATCGTGCACGGTCTTTTTGGTCGCCGGATTAAGCGCCATGATGAACCCGATGCGGGGCCATTCAAACAGGCCAAACAGCGACATCGGGTTTTCCGCTGCCTTCTCCCACGCCGAATCCATAATCCAGCCACTCAGGGGCATCGCAAAGATCAGCGCATAAAGCGCCATATGCGTTGCATGCGATAACAGGATTTCCCACTTCTGGTATGCGGTGGGCAGTGGGGGCGGCGTATGTGTCAGCCGCCACAGCAGCCGCATGATGGCAAGACCCAGCACCGTAATCCCCAGCGATTTGTGAAAATTGATCGCGGGACGGACCGCATCATCGGGATAATATTCCCACGTCAGCGCCAATGTTACGTTGATCAGGATCGCAATCGCGACCAACCAATGGAGCGAAATGGCCAAATGGGTATATCGGCGTGCGTTCATCGTCGTTTGGACCCATTTATTGCGGCGCGGCACTGGCGGCGCCCCTTCGTAACTCCTAGCTTAGCAACAGCGTTCATTCATCTAAATTCGGACATTGCCGACTTCATGCCCCTAATCAGTCAATCGCTTGTCGCGCAATCGCCGCGGCTGACGCCCCGGCCTGTGCCTTGGCTGTCCCACGCGATTAACGGCGGCGCGTTGATCTTGTTTCTCGCGCTGATGGCACAGGCGTTTTTCCGAACAGGTCTTGGGAGCTGGTCCGTCGGGATTGTCTATATTTTATACGATACCGCGCTGCTCATTTTTACCGCGCGCAAAACGAAAGATCTGATGCAGCCGGTGCCGTTGCCTGCGCCGAGCGCCACACGCCCGACGCTCAGCGTGCTGGTCGCTGCGCATAATGAGGCGGGCGTGCTCGGCATCACCATCGACACGCTCGCCGGGCAAAGCGATCCGCCCGATCTGATCCTGATCGCTGACGATGGGTCGGATGATGCGACTCCTGAGGTGATGAAGCGCCTTTACGGGCTGGAAATGCCTGTGCTGGGGCAGATGAGCGATCCGGCACCGATGTTGCCCAGCCTGTGCTGGCTGCGTGTGCCGCATGGTGGCAAGGCTCGTGCGCTCAATGCAGCGGTTGCGTGCGTCGATACTGACATTGTGCTGACGGTTGATGCCGATACCTTGCTCGATCCCGGCGCGTTGGCAGCCATGCGCGCAAGCTTTGCCGCTGAGCCGGAACTTGTCGCTGCAACAGGTGTGCTGACGCCGATCTGCGGCGGTTCGCCCATGGAACGGTTGTTCCAATGGTTCCAGACTTATGAATATGTCCGCAACTTCCTGTCTCGCTATGCCTGGATGGAGGTGAACAGCCTGTTGCTTGTCTCCGGCGCATTTGCCGCCTTCCGGCGCGACGCACTGGTGACGGTGGGTGGCTTTGATCCGGCCTGTCTGGTTGAGGATTATGAATTGATCCACCGCCTCCACCGCCACGCTGCCGATAGCGGCCTCGATTGGCGGGTGCGGGTGATTGGGGCGGCGACCGCGCGCACCGATGCGCCCGCTTCGCTGATGGCATTCCTGCGCCAGCGGCGGCGCTGGTTTGGCGGGTTTTTGCAGACGCATTATTGGAACCGCGACATGATCGGCAATCCGCACTTCGGGATGCTGGGGAGCCGAATGATGCCGGTCAAATCGCTTGACACGCTTCAGCCAATCTATGGCATTACCGCCTTCATCATCCTGATTGTGCTGCTGGCGACGGGGCGGTTTTTTCTCGCCTGGCCGATCTTGTTGGTGATGCTCGCCAAGATCATCTTTGACCTCGGCTATCACCTCTGGTCGCTGCGGCTTTATGCGCGCTGGACGGGTCAATCGGAGAATCTGACCTTTGGCTGGGCTCTGCTCGCAGCCGTGCTCGAACCGTTTAGCTTTCAGTTGTTGCGGCATGCCGGGGCGACCTGGGGCTGGTACACTTTTCTGACGGGTGGCGAGAGCTGGGGCCGCCAGCGCCGCACCGCGATCGAGGGCGCGGGGCGTTAAGTCGAAGCCGCCAACACCCGGCCCATCACCGCATCAAGCTTTGCCAGTAACGCCGGATCGCGCACCGAAGGATCGGTAATCAACGCGTGATCAAGCACGGTATCGAGCGGTGAGGGCGTGCGTGCGGGTGGCAGCGACGCAACAAACGCCGCCACTGTCTTTCGGGCGAGATCGCCATTGGCGTGCATCTGGGCGATGACTTCGGTCACCTCGACATGCGCCTCGCTTTCCCGCCAGCAATCATAGTCGGTGACCATCCCGATCAGCGCATAGGGCAGCTCTGCCTCGCGAGCGAGCTTGGCCTCGGGCATTGCGGTCATCCCGATCACGTCTGCACCCCATTCGCGATACATCAGGCTTTCGGCGCGGCTGGAGAATTGCGGCCCCTCCATTGCGAGATAGGTCGCGCCGTGAGTGGATTTGCCGCCCGCCTGGGTGATCGCGCCTGCCGCAAGCGCTGACAAGCGCGGGCAGACGGGCTCTGCCATCGAGACATGCGCGACCATCCCGCTCGTAAAGAAGCTCGACGGACGACCGACAGTGCGGTCGATAAATTGATCGACGACAACAAACCGCCCGGGCTCCAATTCCTCGCGCAGCGACCCTATTGACGAGATGGCAAGAATATCGGTGCAGCCAGCGCGTTTGAGCGCATCGATGTTGGCGCGCGCGTTTAACTCGCTTGGCGAAATCCGGTGGCCACGGCCGTGGCGTGGCAGGAAGACAAGCTTGACCGGCCCGATCCGACCGAACAGAAGCGCATCGGAAGGTGCCCCCCAGGGTGTCTGGGTGGTCCGCCATTCGGCATGTTCAAGCCCGTCGATTGCATACAGCCCCGATCCGCCGATTATCCCGATCGTCCATTGCCCATTCATCGCCGTTCCTCAATAGCGCCAGCATACCCAATCGAAGGATCTACCGATGCGACGCATGCTTGCCGCACTGCCCTTGTTATTCAGTCCCGCAATCGTCCATGCCGCGACGCCCATCGCAGGGCAATGGTTGACGCTTGAGGACAAGGCTGTCGTGACGATTACTGAGTGTGGCAAGGGCATGTGCGGGCGAATCAGCAAGGTGTTAAAGCCGCGCCCCGATGGCCCGACGGTCGATTCGAAGAACCCCAACCCGGCATTACGCAATCGCCCGATTGAGGGGCTGACGATTCTCGCTAATTTTGCGGATTCCGGGGGCGATTGGCGCGGCACAATCTACAACCCGGAAGAGGGAAAACAATATCGCTCGATCATGAAGCGGCAGGCCGATGGAACGCTGCAGGTTAAAGGCTGCATCCTGTTTTTCTGCCAGACGCAGGTGTGGCGTCCTGCAAGGTAAGCAATCAAACCACCGCCATGTCGATAGTGTAACGGTGCCACGCGAAAATCGCCGCTGCGCCGCGATAGGGTCGCCAGGCTTCGGCAACCGCGCGGACCAGCTTTTCGCTTGGGCGCTCGGTATGCCCCAAAATCCGTCCGACCTCGATCTGCACCGCCAGATCGCCTGCCGGCCAGATATCGCCGCGTCCTTCGGCAAACAGCAGATAAATTTCGGCTGACCAGCGGCCAATGCCCTTGATCGCAACGAGCGCCGTGATCGCTTCCTCATCATCGACGGGGAGTTGCCCGAGATTGAGCCGCCCACTCGTCACTTCGTCGGCAAGACTGCGCGCATAACCCGCCTTTTGCCGCGAGAGCCCTGCCTCGCGTAGCGTCTCAGCACTGGCGCGGGTGATGTTGCCGGGGTCAGCCAGGCTCCCGACCAGCCCCTCCAGCTTGTTCCAGACGCTTTCGGCCGACCTGGTGCTGACCTGCTGGCCGATGATGGTGCGCAGCAGCGTTGCAAAGCCGCGCTCGCGGATTCGCGGTGGCGGATAACCCGCGCGCGCAATCGCCGCTGCAAAGGCGGGTTCACGCGCGGCGAGCGCATCAAGCGCGGTCGTCAGTTGCTCGGCGGTCAGGCCCATTGGAGACTATCCTTGAAATCGCCGCGTCAGCACGGCAAGGCGGGAACACCGAAGTGTCTTGGAGGATCGAATGCCACAGCTTATCGTCGTGTTACGCAATGGGGAAGAACGGACGATCACGGGCGAGGCAGGCCTTTCAGTGATGGAAGTGATCCGCGATTCCGGCATTGATGAAATTCTGGCGCTATGTGGCGGTTGTTGCAGCTGTGCTACCTGCCATGTCCATGTCGACCCGGAATTTGCGGCCAAACTCTCCAAGATGACCGCCGACGAGGACGACCTGCTCGATTCCTCCGCCAGCCGCGACGACTATTCGCGCCTGTCGTGCCAAGTGCCGTTTACGGATGCGCTCGATGGCCTGCGGGTCACGGTTGCCGCTGAGGACTGAGGCCTGATGTCAGCTCCGGCGCAATGATGATACGCTAAGCCTCACCGCGCCATTCTCAGCACCGCAGTCGGCGCGGCGCTTGATTGCGGCGTGGCCTTCCAGATGATGATCTTGCGGCCGGCAACTTCACTCGCCCCGTCTTCATTATTCTGGCTGATAATCGCGGCATCGGTATCGAGCGTGAAGACGCCGTCGAGCCTGTTTGACATCGCCTCGCCGATATTTGGCATCATTGGCATCGCGGTCATGCTCTTGGCGGATTCATTGCCAAAGGCGGCCGCCTTGACGCGCACCACACCGCCGCTGCGCAATTCAACCGCGACGAACGGCACCAGCACTTCCGCATCGAGGTTATAGGGCCACAGGAAAGCGTGGTTGAGTGTGCCGGAGACTGCATAGTCGATCAGGAACTTGCCCGCGCCCAGATAGGTCACCCGCTTATACCCCGCCTCCTTCGACAGCGCGGCGGCCAGCGCCCGGTTCTTGGTGTCGGCGTCCGCCTTTTTCTTGGCAATCTCGGCAGGGGAGGGCTTGTCGCTCTTGTCGCTGGCCATGCTGGAGGACGATTGTTCGCCGTCCTCGCCATAGACTTCGCCGACATAGCTGAAGGCAAAGCTGCGATCCGCGTTGATCGTTAGCACGGAGGTAAACTTGCCGGGTGCCAGCACACAGCTCGCCAGCAAGAGCGGCAGCAGGATGACGGTCGCCAAACGAGCAAACACCGGTATTCTCCCTCTGCGTTACCTCACCCTATGCCTTCGTTGCCACCGCATAAAGCGCAATAGCCGCTGCATTTGATACGTTCAGGCTTTCGACGTTTATCGATATTGGCAGCCGCGCGAGCACGTCGCAATGCTCCTCTGTATTGCGGCGCATGCCTTCGCCCTCAGCACCCAGCACAAGCGCGGTTTTGCCGCCGCCCTTAATCGCCTCGCCGAGTGTCACGGGTGCTTCGCCCGTTAGCCCAATCCGCCAGAACTGCGCCTCGGCAATCTCGTCTAATGCACGCGACAAATTGACGACGCGCACCCACGGCACCACCTCCAGCGCGCCAGATGCCGACCGCGCGACAGTGCCAGATTCAGGCGGCGCATGGCGATCCTGCGTGATAATCCCCAGCGCATCAAAAGCAGCGGCCGAGCGCAGGATCGCGCCGACATTGTGCGGATCGGTCACCTGATCGAGCACCACCAGCGGGCGTTGGTCATCCGCGCCCTGTTCAAGCAAATCGCCAAGCCAGATGTCCTCAAGCGGATCAACCTCTGCGACCAGCCCCTGATGCGGCGCATCGCTTGGCACCAGCCGTGCAAGGTCTGTCACCTCGGCAAAGACGATCGGAATGACGGGCGGGATGTCAAGGCTCGCCAGCGCCTCGCGCGTTGCCCAAAGCTTGCGCACGACGCGTTCCGGGTTGGCAAGCGCGGCGATCACCGCGTGCCGTCCCCAGAAACGGGGCCGCCCGGCAACGCCGGTGCTGGGTCTGTGTCCGCGTTTGGCCATCAGTCTTCGCTATCTGTATAGGCACACGGGTCTGTCACGACGGGTTTGGTCGGCAGCGGCGGCTTAGTTGGCGGCTTTTCAGGATTGGCAGCGTTGTCAAAGAACGAATAGCCCGCCTTTGGGTCGGTGCCGGCGATTTCGGCGATGATGTTATAGGCGTTGCGATCGCTGTCATCAAAGCTGACCTTGCTGCCAATTTCCAGCATTGGAGCGGTGCCAGCCTTGGCAAGGCGCGCGAGGCGGCGATAATCCTCTGCTGCAATTTCGATACCCGGAAGGCTGGGGGTATCATTTGCGCCAAACAAATATCCCTCGCCGTGGATCAGCTTGCCATCAAGCCGCGATTGCTGAGCCCAGGCCAGCGCACCCTCGCTCTTCAGGAACGCATCGAGCTTTTTGTTGAAGTCCACCCGCTGGAGCCGCCCAGTGGCCGCTTCGGGATCATAGCGCGGTTGCTGGAAGCTATCGAGCTTGGCGATCTCGTCTGCGGTATATCGCTGGAAGGCGGGTTTGGCGGGTTCAGAACCATTATTGGGCCGCGTGATCAGCACGATCTTGCCCTTCAGCTTGCCGCGCCAATTGTCGAAATCGCGCTCCTTGGTCATTGGCGCGATAATGACCGGCGCGCTGAGCGCTCCATTGGTGCCCGGTGTCCAGGCAATCGGGATCGCGGTCAGCTGAATCGCGCGCGGGGTGAGCATCCGCACACTGGAATGCTCGATCTGCCAGCCGCGCCCGAAATCAAACCCTTCCTTGCGCACGCCGGTTAGCCCCCATTCGCGCAACTTGGTCTGGGTCCATTCCTCGGCCCGGCGCATCGCGGGGGAATTGGTCATGCGCGCACCGATCACGTCGGACAGGTGTTGGGCGGTCACAATCACCTGACTGTGGTTGATGCCCTCGTCGATCAATCTGCTGAGCACGGCGCGATCGACCGACTGGGCGACGGCGGGTGTGGCAATGGTCAAGGTGGCGGCGGCGAGCAATAGAAAACGGCGCATGCGGACTCCGTAGGAAGAAGGAGTAACAATGTTGCGAGAGTTATGCGCGCCAGGGCCACCACGCAAGCGGGGCGTTACGCATTTCGTGTCCCAGCGCTTGTTGACAGCGGCCAAGCGGATGGGCATTGGACCGCCTCGCTTTTTGGCGGCCCAGATGGACAGGTGGCCGAGTGGTTAAAGGCAGCAGACTGTAAATCTGCCCGTGCAAGCGTACGCTGGTTCGAATCCAGCCCTGTCCACCATGACCCCGCCTGAAATCCGAAAATCAACCGTTGCCGGTCATTAGCTTTGCCAATTGATTGGGGCGGGCCTATCGCGCAAAGCATAGCGCATGAACCCGCTTTACGCCCGGCTTGGCACGACAGTTTTCGAGGCGATGTCGGCGCGCGCGCGCGCGAACGGCGCGATTAATCTGGGGCAGGGTTTCCCCGACGGGCGCGGGCCTGTCGATGTTTTGCAAGAGGGCGCGCGCGCGCTGCTAGGCGATTCGAATCAATATCCACCGATGGCGGGGCTGCCCGTGCTGCGCCAGGCGGTGGCGGATCATTATGCCGCGCATCAGGGCCTTGATCTGTCGCCAGCCGAGGTCATCGTCACTTCGGGCGCGACCGAGGCGCTCGCTGCGAGCATCCTTGCGCTGGTGACCCCGGGCGATGAAGTGGTGATGTTTCAACCGCTTTATGACGCTTATCTGCCACTGGTCGAGCGGGCAGGGGGCGTCGCCCGGTTGGTGCGGCTCGAACCGCCCGACTGGAAGATCACGGCGGAGGCTTTGGCGAAGGTTGCGTCTGCCCGCACGCGTCTGATCATCCTTAACACCCCGCTCAACCCAACCGCGACGATGGCAACGCCCGAAGAACTGGCGCTAGTCGCTGATTTTTGTGTGAGCCATGACGCCATCGCAATCTGCGATGAGGTGTGGGAGCATGTCGTGTTCGACGGACGCCAGCATGTCTCGCTGATGACGCTGCCCGGAATGCGCGACCGGACGGTAAAGATTGGCTCGGCGGGGAAGATATTTTCACTGACCGGGTGGAAGGTCGGCTGGCTGTGCGCGGTGCCCGCTTTGTCGCAGGGGATCGCGCGCGCGCACCAGTTCCTCACCTTCACCACGCCGCCCAATTTGCAGTCGGCGGCGGCTTACGGGCTGGGCAAGGATATGGCGTATTTTGAAGCGATGCGTGCCAGTTTCCAACGCTCCCGCGACCGGCTCGCGGCGGGGCTGACGGGACTTGGCTACCGGGTGCTCCCGAGCGAGGCGACCTATTTCCTGTCGATAGATCTTGCGGCGAGCGGGATCGCAATGGGCGACGTCGCGTTTTGCGAATGGCTGCTGGATGAAGCGGGCGTGGCGGCGATCCCGGTGTCGGCATTCTACGCACAGGATGCGGTGACCAATGTGGTGCGGCTTTGCTTTGCCAAGGCCGACGATACAATCGACGGCGCGCTGGACCGGATGGCGCGGCGGCCATAGGTCTTGGGTACCCGGCTCCGCGGTTTCCTGACTCTCCCCTCCCTGGAAGGGAGGGGCTGGGGGTGGGTCGGCTCGAGCGTATCAGCAACCTTGCCCAGTATCGCTTCAGCAACACCTGCGGGGTTGTCGATCACCTCCAAATTCCAAAAGCGCACAACCTGCCATCCCAGGCTTTGGAGAAATGCCGTCCGTTGGGCATCATATGCCGAATCCAGATGTTGGCTGCCGTCGAACTCGACCGCGAGCTTGGCCTCGCGGCATGCCAGATCGACGATGTAATCCCCCATGACCAATTGGCGCATGAAGCGCGGCCTGTAGCTGGAAATTAAACGCCAGATAGCGCGCTCGGCGGGCGTTGCGTTGTTGCGCAGCGCACGGGCGCGTTGGGTAAGGAGCGGGCTGACGCGTGGCATTGCGCTATCGTGACGCCGGTGCCTTTGGAGAGCAACCCGCCCCCAGCCCCTCCCTTTTAGGGAGGGGAGTTTTCGTGCTCAAATCCTCTCGCTCACGCCCTTCTCGGTGATGTAGCCCGTCACCAGCCGCGCAGGCGTCACATCGAACGCGGGGTTCGCCGCACCCGAACCCGTCACGCGGATGCGGCCGCCTTCGCCCTCGACATGGGTCACTTCCTCGCCCGATCGCTCCTCAATCGGCACGTCCGCGCCCGTTGCAGTCAGCGGGTCAAAGGTGGTGGAGGGCAATGCGACATAGAAAGGCACATCATTGTCCTTCGCCGCCAGCGCCTTCAGATACGTGCCGATCTTGTTGCAGACATCGCCGTTCGCGGTCACCCTATCCGTGCCGACAATCACCAGATCGACCTTGCCCTGCATCATCAGCAGCCCGCCTGCATTATCGACAATCACGGTGTGCGGAATACCGTGGCTGGCAAGTTCAAACGCGGTGAGGAGCGCACCCTGGTTGCGCGGGCGGGTTTCATCAACCCAGACATGCACGGGGATGCCCGCATCATGTGCCATATAGATGGGGGCGGTCGCGGTGCCGTAATCGACCGTTGCCAGCCAGCCCGCGTTGCAGTGCGTCAGGATGTTGAGCGGGCGATCCGGGTGTTGGGCGTAGAGATCGCGCAGCAGCGACAGCCCGTGCGTGCCGATAGCGTGGCTCATCGCGGCATCCTCCTCGCAAATCGCGTCGGCGCGCACAAAGGCGGCGGCGGCGCGATCGGCATGGGGAAGGGGGCGGACATGCGTTGCGATTTCGTTGAGCGCCCAGCGCAGATTGACCGCAGTTGGGCGCGCTTCGAGCAGAAAATTATGGGCTAAGTCGAGCGCACCGTCCGACGCATCCTCAGCCAGCGCCATTGCCAGCCCGTAAGCCGCCGTCGCCCCGATCAGCGGCGCGCCGCGTGTCCACATTTCGCGGATCGCGCGCTCGGCAGTGGCGGCATCGCGTAACTCGACCCATTTTATTTCCCACGGCAGCAGCCTTTGATCAAGGATGCGCGCGCCTCTGCCGTCATCGGTGCGGGTGATTGAGCGGGTAGGGACGCCGTTCAGTTTCACAGGGCGACCTCCGCAAACGAATGAATGTCCGCCGCGCCGCCGTCCCGGTCGATCAGCAATGCCCGCAACCCCGCCGCCTTCGCCGCGTCGGTCTCACCTGCAACGTCGGAGAGGAACAGGATATCGGCGGGCGGCAGGCCGATTGATCCGGCGATCGTGCGGTAGGAGCTCGCCTCGCGCTTTGGCCCGGTGGTGGTATCGAAATAGCCCGACAGCAATGCCGTCAGATCGCCCGCCTCGCTAAAGCCGAACAGCAGTTTTTGCGCCGCCACCGATCCACTCGAAAAAATATACAGCGCGATCCCCGCCGCATGCCAGCGCCTGAGCGCCTCCAGCGCATCCGCATAGATATGCCCCTGAAACGCGCCGTCGCGAAAACCGCCGTCCCAGATCATCCCCTGCAGTGTCTTGAGTGGTGTTGCCTTTACGTCCTCGTCGATCCAGCGGGTCAGCGTCGCAATCGGATCGCCGGGCTCCATCGCGACAACCTCAGCCAGAATCGGCGCAGTCTGGGCCGGGTGCGCTGCGCAATATGCATCGAGCCGCGCGCGCGCATAGGGGAACAGCACGTCCGCCACGAAGGAGAGTGACGATGTCGTCCCCTCAATATCGGTCAGGACCGCGCGGATCGGCATTCAGGCAGCAATTGGCTCGTGACGCGGGAAGTGATCGGCAATGTCATCGCCTGTAAACGCCGCGACCCAGCCATCGGGGTTCACGAACATGCGAATCACCGTGAAGCGCGGATATTCCCCCATGTCGAACCAGTGGCGCATGTTGGCGGGCACCGAGATCAGGTCACCGCGCGTGCACAGCATGTTGAACACGCGGCCCTCGGCGTGCAGCGTAAACAGCCCCTCACCCTCCACAAAGAAGCGCACTTCATCCTCGGCATGGGTGTGTTCGGACAGAAACTTGGTGCGCATCGCCGCGCGATCGGGATGATCGGGCGTGGCAGAGACGACATCAATCGACTGGAATCCGCCGCGTTCCTTCAGCCGGTCGATCTCGTCCGCATAGGCGGCAATAACGGCGGCAGGCCCAGCGACATTGTGCGTTGGCCAGCGTTCAAAGCGGACGCCAATCGCGGCGAGTTCGCTGGTAATGCGTTCCCCATCGTCCGTCGCCAGCAAAGCCGCGTTCGGATCAGTCTCGCTGAAAATCTGCAATTGGCTCATGCTTCTCCTCCTCGTCGAAAACCGAACTCGGCAAGTTCGGCCGCGATCATCCATTCAATGCCTTCAATCACCCGCTCCGCCTCTGCCATATCGCCGCCCCAGCCATACAGGCCATGCCCGCGGATCAAATAGGCGGACGGCGGCGCACCTCCTGCCGCCCCCTCGTTCGCAAACCACGGCGTAACAGCGGCGATAATATCATCCATATCCTGGCTATTGTCGACGATCGGCAGATCAAAATGGGCGTCATGCGTCGTGAAGCCGGGCAGAACTTTCAACATCTCATGCCCCGCCAGACGATAGGAGCGCGCCCCAGGAAAGGCGCGGCTCAGCCCCACCGCTTCGGGCGAATGGCTGTGCAGCACGGCGTTTGCTCCCGCAAACCGGCGATACAAATCCATATGCAGCGCGGTCTCGGCGGAAGGCCATTTGCCGTCGAGCGACTGACCGTGCGCATCGACACGCATCACGCCGTCCGCCGTCAACCGCCCCTTGTGCCAGCCCGAAACGGTGATCGCGCGCGCACCATCTGCCAGCCGCATCGAATAATTGCCTGCCGTCGCCGGTGCCCAGCCCTTGCCATCAAGCCACCGCCCCGCCGCGATAATCGCGTCAGTCGCGTCGGCAAGGCTGGATGCGACCATGATGATATCCGCGCGAGAAAAAGTGGAGCGGGTAGCGGGAATCGAACCCGCGTATTCAGCTTGGAAGGCTGCTGTACTACCATTGTACTATACCCGCGCTGCGACAGCCAATTACCGGGATGGGACGCGATGCGCAAGCGGGCGGTGTGGAGGGCGGAATTTAAAGGTCCGCCCGTGCGCGGGGCGCGGACAGCCCCGCTAGTATGTTTTCAAATGTCACTAGATAGAGCGTTGCCGACGCCTCGAAATCGGTTTGAGCTGCGCAATCGACAGCAGCCGCCTGGATCGCGGCAAGCATCACCAGCGACAATGGCTCAAGCGGCTGGCGTTTGATCGCCCCGGCATCCATCGCCATGCCAAGCGCAGAGGTTACCAGCCCGCCAAAGTGGCGCGCGTCCAGGCGTCGCCAATCTTCAGAACCCAGCACGGAAGGCCCGTCCCGCAGTAAAATCCGCATCGTTGCCGGGTCTGCGCAGAGGCGAAAAAAAGCCTTGGTTGCCGCCATCAGCATTTCGATCATGTCGCTATCCGGCCTGGTTTCGGTTAAAATTGCAGAGGCTAACGAGGCCGAGACCGATTCAAACGCGGCTTCAAAGACGTCCCGTTTGCTTTTGAAGTGATGATAGACTGCGCCTTTGGCGACGCCTGCTTCTGCGGCAATGTCGTCAATCGTTGTTTGATCAAAACCAACCGCGCCAAATAAGTTTACCGCAGCCGCGATGACCGCAGCCCGTGTCGCGGCTCGACGCTCTTCCTGTTTGGCCATCTGCGATTCCATTGACAAACCGACTTGCGGTCGGTATTTACAGACTATCGGTCGATTTTAGGTCGTACTCCGAGAGGTGACACTATGTATCCACTCAACAAGTTTGCACCAGCACTTGCTTCAAGCAGCCTTTCCCAACGATGCCACGATACGATCTCCCAAATGGTCTGCGCCTTTGCGGTCCAGGATATTGACGTAATCATGGGTTTGTTCGCAGAAGACGCCACTTATTGCGACATCCGCGGCAATGGCCAAAGCGGCGGCGAATATTATGGCAAAGCCGCCATTCGCAAAGCCTTTGTCAGGCAATTCCACCTTGCAGGAACGCATAGCTACGAGCTGCCAACAATCGTCGCGAATGGCCAAACCGTCTTTGCGAGCTGGACACTGGTTCTCGGAAACGCACACGACCCCGCAGCCGCAAGATTTGACGGCGTCGATCAGTTTGCACTTGATGGGGATGCGCGCGTGATCCTGAAAAAAGCGTGGCTCAAGGGTCAACCAAGACTGGCGAGAAAGGTTATGGCTCGTAACCCATTGGTGGCGCTTCGCCATTCCGTTTACGCTTTTTTTTCCGGATAATGCTTGCCAGTGAAAACAGACGTGCTGGTGATGAGGGATGATCAGCGCCGTCAGGGTATCGAACGATGCCAGGATTGGACCGACCATTGGAAAAAATGGCGATGCGGCTCGCAAAATCTGGCCTTTTGCTGTTCATCGCAGGGCTGGTGCTCGGGGCCTTAATTCCTGCCTTCGCCAGCCCGCGTCTCGCGCTGTCGGCGCATAGTACGGCGGTGCAGACCGGCACCGCGCTCATCGTGTTCGGCCTGCTTTGGCCACACACCGGGTTGCGGCCACGAGCGTCGATGATCCTGTCCAACGCGATCTGGATGTCGACCTATGTTTTGGTCACAGGACTCAGCCTCGCCGCCATCTTTGGCGCGACGCGGCTGGAACCGATCGCAAGCGGCGGCCGGGTTGGCGAAGCTTGGCAGGAAACGATCCTGGCGATTCTCGTGCCTGGTGGCTCACTGGTGTTGCTTGTCGCCTGCGTTGCCTGGCTTTTGCTCTGGCGGAGTCGGTCGGCGGACTAAGCACCCCCCCATCCTTCACCGCTTGCTTACCATTTCGCGCGTAAGCAAACGCCCATGTATCACGATCCTGCCCTTGCGCGCGGCGCCCAGCTTGATCCCCGGCCGAAATCTGCTGTCAGCACCGGTGTTGGTGTCGCGGGGCTGGTTGGGTTGCTTATCTGGAGCGGCATTGCGCGCTATTTCGGGATGGATGGCCCCTATTCGGCGATGGTTAATGTCGCGGCATGTGGGCTGCCGATGGTGCTTTATTCAATCTTTGTCGACAAGGTGCATCGCAGCCCGACGACGGGCATCAACTGGGAATCGCAAACGAGCTGGCGCGAGACGCTTGATACCAGTCTTACCAAACTCGCGGGGCTATGGGTGACGTGGGTTGCGATTGCGATTATTTACGCCACTTGCAGCTTTTACTGGCGCGGCAATTTTGCGTTTGCGATGTGGGTGGCGGGCAACATTGCGCCGATCCTCTTCATCGGTTCGATCCCTTATGTCATCTGGCTTGATCGCAAGCTGATTGATCCCAGGGATGGTGCCTGGGCATTGGGCAGCTGGCTGATGGGCACCGCAGATGTTGATCGTGAGATGATCTATAATCACTTGCGCAGCTGGGCAGTGAAAGGTTTTTTCCTGGCCTTCATGGTCGCCATTCTGCCCGGCGGCTTTGGCGAGTTCATCCGCGCCGATACAACCAGGCTGCTGCAGGATCCGGTCGCACTCGCCAACTGGCTCATTACCTTTATGTTTATGATGGACGTTGCGTTTGCAACCGTTGGCTATGTGCTGACGATGAAGCCGCTTGATGCGCATATCCGCAGTGCCAATCCCTATGCGGCGGCATGGATGGGGGCGCTGATCTGCTATCCGCCGTTTGTGTTGATGGCCGATGGCGGCCCGCTTGATTATCATCCCGGCACGTCGGACTGGACGCACTGGATGGCGGGGCAACCGATATTGCTGGCTGTCACTGGTGCGACGCTGGTTTGCCTGACCGCGATTTATGCCTGGGCGACGATTGCGTTTGGTTTTCGCTTTTCAAACCTGACGCATCGCGGGATTTTAACGCACGGCCCTTATGCCTTTACGCGTCACCCGGCTTATCTGTCTAAGAACCTGTTCTGGTTTATCTCGACCATCCCGTTCCTGTCGACCGGTAGTCTGGTCGATGCAGCGCGCGCGACGATCCTGATGAGCGTTGTGGCCGGTGTCTATTATTGGCGCGCCAGGACCGAGGAAAAGCATCTGGGTGCTGACCCCGACTATCAGGCGTATAGCGCGTGGATGGACCGCAACGGCGCAGTGCCGCTGTTCTTTGCGTGGTTAGGCGGTAAGTCCCGCCCCGTCGCTCGGGTCGATCAGAACCGCATTTCCTCGTAAATCCGGCTGACATCGCCGCCCCACGCGCCGTTGTACCGATCGAGCAGTAGTTGCGCTGGCACCTTGCCTGAACGCACAATCTCGTGGAGCGGATCAAGAAAGCCCGTCTCGTTCGATCCCCCCGCATCGAGCCGTCCACGCGCGGCAAGGCCAGCATGCGAAATATCGACCACCTTGCCAGCAATATCCCGCAAAGTCCCGCCCGGGATCGGTGCATCAAGGCCAAGCCTGGGGACTGACGAGCGCAGCGCCTCGCGCTCATCCATCGTCCAATGCTTGACGAGGTCCCACGCCGCATCCAGCGCGCCCTGATCATACAAAAGCCCCACCCAGAAAGCGGGCAGCGCGCAGATGCGGTTCCACGGGCCACCATCAGCCCCGCGCATCTCCAGAAAGCTCTTCAAGCGCACTTCGGGGAAGGCGGTCGACAGATGATCATTCCAGTCGTCGATTGTCGGAAGTTCACCCGGCAGGACCGAGAGCTTGCCAGCAAGGAAGTCCTTAAAACTCAGGCCCGCTGCGTCGATATATTTGCCGTCGCGATAGACAAAATACATCGGCACATTCAGCGCATAATCGGCATAGCGTTCATAGCCAAAGCCGTCTTCAAAAACGAAAGGCAGCATGCCGGTGCGGGCCGGGTCAGTATCTGACCAGATATGGCTGCGATAACTGAGGAACCCGTTGGGCTTGCCCTCGGTGAAAGGCGAATTGGCAAATAGCGCGGTGGCGAGCGGTTGGAGCGCAAGGCCCACCCGGAACTTTTTCACCATATCGGCTTCGGTCTGGTAATCCAGATTGACCTGAATCGTGCAGGTCCGCAGCATCATGTCGAGCCCCATCGTGCCGACGCGCGGCATGTGGCGCAGCATGATGGCATAACGGCCTTTGGGCATGATCGGCAATTCGCCACGCGTCTTGTCAGGCCACATGCCCAATCCCAGAAATCCGATCCCGAATGTCTCGCCAATCTTGAGCACTTGTTCGAGATGCCGCCCCGTCTCGGTGCAGGTCTGGTGCAGATTTTCAAGCGGCGCGCCTGACAGCTCAAACTGACCGGCGGGTTCCAGGCTGACACTGCCATCCGCGCCCGACAGCGCGATGACGTGATCGCCCTCCATCACCGGTTTCCAGCCAAATTCGGTCAGCGCCATCAACAGGTCATGAATGCCGCCCTTCTCGTCATAGGAAGGCGCGTGATGATCCTTGATCGCATAAACGAATTTTTCGTGCTCAGTCCCGATTCGCCAGCGCTCAGGCGGCTTTTCGCCCTTGGCGAAGCTCGCGATCAACTGGTCGCGGTGGGTGATGATCGCTGCGCTGCTGGTGGGAACGGTCTTGGTGCTCATGGTTGCGCATTTAGGCCGCGTGCGGGCGTTGTGCCAGCAGAATTACCAGCCACCGCGCGCCGCCATCCACACCGCAATGGCAGCAACAGCGGCGGTATCAGCGCGCAAGATGCGGGGGCCAAGCGTGATGCCAGTCGCCTGAGGCACCGCAAGGATCAGCGCGCGCTCCTCGTCATCAAAGCCGCCCTCAGGCCCGGTCAGGATCGCGGCTGGGCCGTCATCGGCCGCCATCGCTCCATAGGCGCTTGCCCCGCCTTGCTCATCGGCGAAAAAGAGCGCGCGGTCGGCCGGCCAATTTTTGAGCAGCGCGGCAAGCTTTACCGGTTCAGTAAGCGTCGGCACGGCGGTCCGCCCGCATTGCTCGGCTGCCTCGATGGCATGCGCGCGCAGCCGGTCAAGGTTGAGCCGATCAATGATCGTCCGCCGCGTCAGCACGGGCACGATCCGGTCAACGCCCAGCTCACAGGCTTTTTCGACAAGCCAGTCGATCCGGCCTTTCTTGATTGCCGCAGCGCAAAGCCACAGATCTGGCACGGTCTCGCGCTCGGCAAGCTTTTCGGTCACGTCGAGTATCAGGTCGCGCTTGCCTACGGCGCTGGCGAGCGCGAGCCATTCACCACTCGTCCCATCGAACAATTTGACAGGATCGCCGGGCTTTATCCGCATCACTGCAATTAAATAATGTGCCTGCGGTCCGTCGATCCGAATCGCGCCGGGCAGCAGCGGCTGTGCGATGAACAGCCGTGGTGTCGACTGCGGCGGCCAGGCGGGAAGGGCGGGCATGACTGTGCGATAACGGGATGCCCGGGCGCCGTCATCCCCCCGCCGCAATTGCATGGTGTTCACCTTTGGCCTCCAATCGGCTAAGGGGGCTGCTTAACTTCGGGAATTTTGGCTGGAATGTCTTTGAAATTAGAAACGCCTTTGCTGGATGGCGTCACCTATCCGTCTGATTTACGTAAGCTTTCATCGGATCAGCTGCCGCAATTTGCAGCAGAGTTGCGTTCGGAGATGATTTCGGCGGTTGGTGTGACGGGGGGTCATCTGGGATCGGGGCTTGGCGTTGTCGAGCTGACGGTTGCGATTCATTATGTGTTTAACACGCCTGATGACCGGTTGGTGTGGGATGTTGGCCATCAATGTTACCCGCACAAGATCATCACCGGCAGGCGCGATCGGATACGGACGTTGCGGATGGGCGGTGGCCTG